>CAKOXI010000011.1 GCA_934130045.1 uncultured Bacilli bacterium
GCAAGCATAAAACAATAAAAAAACTAGATTTTTCAATATCTAGAGAGGATTTTTATAGTACAACTGTCAAACTAGGGAGAGCCAAAATAGTTATTTTCTTCATATTACCACCTATACATGATTATACAACAAATTGTGAATATAGTAAAGTTTTTATAATAATTATGAATATCAATTCTAAAATGCATAATTTTAAGTTGCTATTTAATGAATATTTTTATATAATATAGTAAAGTTATTTATTATTTAGGAGGGAAATTTAATAATATTTAATTAGCGCCAGAGCCTATTGGCTGACGAGGATAGCAGTTATCGATTATTCGGCGGATGCTGTTACGGAAGTGTAACCGTTAGATATAAACAAAAAGTAAAATAAATATTACAACAAATTTTATATCACACACAAAACACATTATATTTTAAGGAGGATTTTTTATGTGTGGAATTGTTGGGTATGTAGGAAAAAATAAAAAAGCCCAAGAAGTTTTATTAAATGGTTTAAAATCATTGGAATATAGAGGTTATGACTCAGCAGGAATTGCCTATGTAAAAGGTAATGATCTAGTTATTACAAAAGAAAAAGGAAAAATTGTTAATCTAGAAAAATTAATTGAAGTAAACGAATCAAATTTAGGAATCGGACATACTAGATGGGCAACTCACGGAATTGCTAATAGAACAAATAGTCATCCTCATAAACAAGGAAAAATTACTATTGTTCATAACGGAATAATTGAAAATTATGCTGAATTAAAAAGTCAATTATTAAAAGATGGTGTTAACTTTAAATCAGAAACAGATACTGAAGTTGCTGCTGCCTTATTAAATAAACTTTATAATGAAACTAATGATATGAATAAAACAATTATTGAATTTGAAAAAATTGCTAAAGGTTCATATGCTCTAGGAATTATAGTTGATGGTGATTATGAAAATCTATATGCAGTAAAAAAAGGAAGCCCATTAATTATTGGTTTAGGAGAAAACGAAAATTATATAGCATCGGATGTTCCTGCTATTATTAAGTATACAAATAAATATACAGTTTTAGATGATGGCGATTTTGTTAAATTAAATGCAAATGAAATAAAATATTTTAGTGCAGTTGGTAAAGAGAAAAAATTAGAAACTAAAACATTTGACAAAGAATTAGGAAATAACGAAAAAGGAATATATGAACATTTCATGTTAAAAGAAATTTATGAACAACCAGACGTTTTTGTTCGCACAGTTAATCCATATATGGAAAACGATTTTGATTCTTTAACTAAAAATATGCCTGATTTTTCAAATTACAATAAAATCGTAATTGTAGCTTGTGGAAGCGCAATGCATGCAGGATTAGTTGGAAAAAATTTAATTGAAAAATATGCTGAAATTCCAGTTGAAGTAGAAATTGCAAGTGAATTTAGATATAAAGAAAAATTATTTATTGATAAAAATTCCCTAGTAATAGCAATCTCACAATCAGGAGAAACAGCAGATACACTAGAAGCTATAAAGATTGCTAAAAGCTATGGAGCAGAAACAATTGGAATTATCAATCGTGTCGATAGTTCAATAGCAAGAAATGTTGATGAAGTATTATATACTAAAGCAGGAATTGAAAATGCGGTTGCAACAACTAAAGCATACTCAGCACAAATAGCCCTACTTTCATTAATTGCTTTAAACATTGCAAATAACAAAAATAATATTAATCCAGAAGAAAAAATTGAAATTTTAAAGGCAATTAAAGAATTACCAGCAAATATTTCTACATTACTAAAAGATAATTATAGAGAACAATATAAAAATATAGCAGAACAATTATATGATAAAAATGATATATTCTTTATTGGACGTGGTATCGATGAAGCATTATGTATGGAAGGATCATTAAAATTAAAAGAAATATCATATATTCATAGTGAAGCTTATGCAGCAGGTGAACTAAAACATGGAACAATTTCTCTTATTGAAGAAGGAACACCTGTTATGGGTATTATTACTGATGAAAAAATAGCTGAAAAAACATTAAGTAATATAGAAGAAACAGGTTCTAGAGGTTCAGTTAATTATATAGTTGTTACTGAAGATTTGGATAATAAATATCAAGGTAACAATAAAAAGTATGATAGTTATTCCAAAGTTATTATTCCAAAAACTCATAAGTTATTGCAACCAATGTTAACTGTTATTCCATTACAATTAATCGCATATGAAACAGCAAAATTTAAAGGTTGTGATATCGATAAACCAAAAAATTTAGCTAAATCAGTTACAGTTGAATAAAAAAATTAACCTAGAAAGAAAATTTCTAGGTTTTATATTACAAAAAATAATATACATAAATAATGTAAAGTGCTTCCACCTAAGCAAAAAAAATGAAATATAGAGTGCATATATTTTTTTGTTGCACCAATTTTATATAAAATCGCACCAATTGAATAAAGTAATCCACCTACAATCAATAAAGTTATGCATGTACTATTTAATGAATTAAAAATATTTTTAAGTAATAAAATCACTGACCAACCAATTACAACATGTAAAAGCAAAGAGAACATTTGATATTTATCAACATTAATACAATTCAATATGATATCAATAACCGTTATAATCCAAATAATAATAAAATATGTATATCCCTCTACTCCTCCTATTAATAATAAACAAATTGGAGAAAAAGTACCAGCTTCAAATAAAAAAACATTACAATGATCAATTACTCTTAAAACTTTTTTTAAATTATTATAAGGCGGAATAGCATGATAAATACATGAAACTAAGTACAGTATAAAAAGTGATAAACCATATATTAAACTAGCAAATAAGGATACACTACTATCTGTCTTCAAAATCAAAATAATTAAACCAAAAATGGACATTATTGCGCCTACTCCATGAGATGCTGAGTTAATAATTTTTTCACAAATTGTATAATTAGGAATTTTTATTTTATTCATATATTCATCAACTTTTCAATTGATTATATGAAATAAAAATATTTTTAGAAGAAAAAAAGATGCTACTGCATCATTTCTTTAATTTTAGTTTTTGCCATATCTATAGTACTATAATCTGGTTCCATTACATATAAAATCATATCTCCCATACTATAAGTATAATTACTACTATCATATCCATTTAAACTAAATTTTTCTATATTCCAAGCTGGCATAGTTGATAATTGCATTTTCACCAAATCATAAATTCTACTAGAATCAATATTAGTCTGAAAAGTGTTTTTTAAACCATCTAATATGGATAAATAATTATTAATTAAAATTCGTGAGGAAGACATTTTACTTATTATTGCTTCTATAACACGCATCTGGTTTTCACCACGAGTTCTGTCTCCTTCTAGGAAATTATACCTAGCTCTAGAAAAGGCAAGTGCATAATCACCATTTATACTATTATATCCTTTATAAAATTGATATCCATATGTATTAAACTCATATTCAGAGTAAACATCTATGCCACCTATTGTATCAACAGCATTTATCAGTGTAGAAAAATTAAGTCTAATATAATAATTAATATCTATATTAAGTAAATCCTCAATAGTATTAATAGACATGTCGATACCATACATACCAGCATGTGTCAATTTATCTTTATATCCAGCAGTATTATGTAGTTGAACATAATAATCTCTAGGAATAGTAATAAGAAGTATTTTTTTTATTTTAGGATTAACAACTGCCACAATATTAACATCACTTCTAGCTACTGAAGATATATCTCCATATGTATCAATACCAGTTATATATACAATAAAGGGAGTATCAACAACATTTAAATCTTTTGCTATAATATTAATACTTGTTTTAGTTGTTACATCATATATAAATTTAAGCTGTATATCAATTAATTCATTATTCTCTTCCAAAAATTTTTTATAATCCTCACTTATTAAAATAGCATTAATTTTATCTACAATTAAATCATTGCACATTTCAATTAAATCATTATATTTAACTTCATTATAATTTATTGTTTTTTTCATTATTTTAGTTATAGAATCATAAGAATCTTCATTAGAATAAATAGTTCCTATATTTAAATTATTTAAATTATTTAAATTATTTAAATCATCAAATGATTTAAATTTAGAGTTACTTAAAACAGCCAAATAATAAGTTTCTGAAATATCATTATTTTGTAAAGAATTAACAAAATTATCGGTTTTATTAATGTAGATATAAATAAACAAATTAATGATTATTAATATAAAAGAAATAATAATTGAAATAAATTTATGTATACTTTTCTTAAAAATAAAATCAGATAAAAAATTATATAATAATACTAAAGAAAAAAATATAGAAAACAATAATAAATACTTATTTGGTAAAATATCTATTTTTAATAAACAAAATAAAATAGCAAAAAAAGAGAAAACAAAGCAAATTTTAATTATAAAATTAATAAACTTTATTATTCTCTCTTTCATGACAATCATTCTTTCTTTTATAAAATTTATAAGCTATCATTACTCCTAATAAACTACCGATAAAATCAATTAAGACATCTCTTAATTCACCAGATCTACCAAATATAAATAATTGATGTATTTCATCACTACATGCATATATAACACACATTAATATACTAATTATTAATATTTTAAAGTTCTTATTCATATATAGTCTTATCAAATTATAAAATAATATACCAAGTATTAAATATATAATAAAATGTGCAGATTTTCTTACTGGAAAAACTAGACTCTTGTTAATTATATTTAATTCTTCTTCATTAAATTCATACTTACTTACTTTTTCTACAATATTTATCAATTTATCTATTACACCATTACTTGTTTTATCAGAAGTATATGACGGTTGATGTGAAAAATAAAATATTAAACTCATCCATAATACTAATAAAATAATTGAAATTATTTTTTTCATATTTTTAATATTAACCTTTTTATAAATTTCACTATATTTAGATTTTTAATTTTTTTATTTATATTTAATCTATCTTTAATATTATCACATACTTTAAATAACAAATTTCTAATGTAATCTATTAAACAACAAGAAATAAAAACTAAAAAAATAAAAAATAACCAATTTATGATAAAAGGAAATACCCCTTCATTAGCACGCAACATAGAATTAAAGTAATCAATATAAATTATTTTATTTACAAATATATTTTCATGTATTAAATAAACTCCAAATGTAAATGTTGAAAATGTTAAAATTAACTTTTTTATTGTTTTTGAATCTATTTTTAAATTTCTAAAATATAAAAATAAGCATATAGAATTTACTAAAATAAAAATTGAATAATATTCATATATACGATCAATATATGGATATAATGAGTAATAATCCTTTAAAAAAATTCTTAAACCAAATTTAATTAATAATATAAATAATGTATTCAAAAATGGTATTAATAATAAAATAATATTTTTATCAATAACAACATATTTTCTTATATAACCAGCAATTATATATAATACAATAAACCAAATAATACTATATCCACCTTGTGGATTCAATGACCCAAATTCTGGTAAAAAAAGATGTAAAATGCTAAATATAAAAATCAATATTAGACATAAAAATAAATGCTCTCTTTTAGTAAGATTTTTTATCATTTTATTTAAATATGGCGACATTATATACATAAATAAGTATATTGTTATAAACCAGTAAACTTTTAGCAATATAGGAAAAAAACTTAAAAGAATTTGTTTTAAAGTAATTTCATGACTAATTAATAAATGAATTAATAAAAATAATATTGAATAAAACCAAACTTGTTTACATAATTTAAAAACTTTTTTCCAACTAAAATTACTTTCAATTAAATAATAACCACTTATTAAAACATAGAGATTTACTGCAACCATACAAAAAATCTCAATATACCAAATTAAATATTTAATATTTTGATCAATCAAAAGGGCTTGTCCATATTTTATATAATGCAGTGTAATTATCATTAACATTGATATGATTCTCAACAAGTCCATTGAAACATTTCTTTCATTCGATGAATTCATAGTTTTCAAACTCCTTACTACAAATAAATCTATTTGTTGATTTTTATTTTCATAAATTTATTAAATATGTTTATAGCAAAATTTTTATAAAAAATAAAATTTTTATTTTTTTTGAAACAAATTAAAACAACAAATATTATTGACATAAATGCAACAAAAATATCAATTAATAATTTTAATATTAAATTATTTAAACTTATAAAATTAAGTATTGTTAAAGAAATACAAATAGAAATTATAACACATAAAGTATATTTTACAAAGTCTTTAAAATATAAATTTGATTTTTTTTCAAAGCCATTCTTATATAATACATATGGTTGAAACCAAAATGTCGTAACTAAATCACTAATTAAGGTTCCTAAAAAAACTCCAGCTATTCCAATTTTCATAGCTAAAAATATTGATACTACAATATTAATTATTGCTCTAATTAAAGTACAATATTTATCATTCCAAAAAATTCCCAATGCATACTTAAATGTGCCTACAACATTTTTCATTATTAATAAATATAAATTTATCAAAATTATAAAGCAAGTAATACTATCCAATAAAAATTCAGTTCCAAACGAAACAACAATAAAATCATTAATACAACTAATAAACATAGTTGAACTAAACAATGCTAAAAGAAAATTAAAAAAATGAATTTTATTAAATGTTTCAAGTGTATAATCTTTATCTTTTTCAACTGCTAAATTACCAACACTCGCAACTATAGAATTAAAAATCTGTCCAATAACATTTGTAATTGAACTAGTAACTAGGTAATAGTTTGAGTATAAACCAGTAGCAGTCAATCCTACATATTTGGATAAAATAATATTATCAGTTCCTAAAATTAAAACATTTCCTATTTGATTACAAAATAATGCATAAACATTTTTAAAAATTCCCTTTTCTTCTTTTTTAGTAAGTTTATTTGAATTTTTTTCCTTTATATATGGATACTTTTTATCTGCTTTTTTAGAAATTAATAAATTTGTTAAAAATTTGAATGAAATTTGAATACCCAAATAAACAATAAAATTTTTAAAAATTAATAATGATGCAATCATTAAAATTGACATTATAGTTTTACATATAGTTTGATATATATTACATATATAATTTTCTTGAGTTGCATTAAAAATTGAAGATTTATATACAAATAAATATGATGATACAGAATCAATTAAATACAATAAGTATATCAAACTTAAATTATCTATATTTGCATTTCCCTTTATGAAAAAATTAATATTTGGTAGAATGATTAAACCAATAATAAATATTATAAGCGCAATTATTAAATAACATTTTCTATAAAATTTCATAAAGGCTTGAACTTTGCTCGTATTATTATCAGCTATAGGTTTATACATAGCATAAACAATCGCACTACCAATTCCTAACTCTGCTAATGAAAAAATTGTTAATATATTAGAGAATAAGCCATTAACTCCTAAATATTCACTAGATAAAGTTCTAACAAAAATATATCTACAAACATAGTTTAAAACAATATTTGAAATTTGCGAAAACAAAGAAAAATAAATATTTTTTAATGAAGCGACTGTTCTAGATTTCTTTTCCAAATAATTTCCCCCTCAACATAAAATATAGATATGGAAACATAGAAATTAATGTAGAACTGATTTTAACTCTAAATGGTATTGAATTATCAATCCATACATACTTTATATTTTTTCTCATACATTTAATTCTATCTTTTTCAAAAGCCTTATTTCTATTTTTACTTCTTAATGATATCATAAAATATAATTTATTTGCAGTAAAATAATTTGAATTGATTTTTTTGTTTAATTTTGGATACATTTTTTGCAGGTCGTTTTTTCTAACGACAAATGCATCAAAACATTTTTCATTCAATTCTTTATTAAGGTTGTTTGTAATAGAGTTATTACGTTGAACATAGTAATACAACGGTTCGGAACATAGAGAAATTAATCTAGATTTATTAATTAATTTATACATAATTAATAAATCTTCTAACAATTTTCCCTCATCAAATCTAATATCATCAAATAATTCCCTTTTATAAAGTTTTGTTACAATAAAATTGTCAAAACTAGAGTGACTCAAAAGTACATTAATTGTATCTTCACTATTTAAAACTATATTTTCAGTTTTGAAATTACACTCTCTTTTGATTTCATTTTCAACTAAATACCAACGACAGATTGACATATCGGCAGAATTGTCTTCCAAATTTTTTTTCAAAATCTCATACATATCTTCCCTAACATAATCATCACTATCCACAAATCCAATATATTTTCCAGTTGATTTTTCTATTCCGTAATTTCTTGCACTCGAGAGTCCACCATTTTTCTTACTATAAACCTTAATTCTTTCATCTTCTTTTGATATTTTATTTATTATTTCTAAAGAATTATCTGTAGAACCATCGTTAACAACAATTATTTCTATATTCTTTATAGTTTGATTTATTAGAGAATATAAACACTTTTCTAAATATTTACTAGTATTATATACAGGAACAATGATTGATACTAAATTCATAAATACCTCCTTGAAAAAAATAATTTAATGATTAAATTTTGATTTTTGTAAAATAATAAATGTTTTTATTGCATATTTTAATCTTCTAATAACTAAAAATTCTGTCGGATGTTTACATTTATATAAAAAATTATATATTTTATTTTGTTTTGGAACTTCGAATTCAAATTTTTTATTGCTAAAGTCTTTAAATAATCCTAGCCATTCACATTTATGAATTTCAAATATTTCAGGTTTTTGACGATAACTCATAACATATAATATTTGATCATCATCAGCAAGTCCTGCTTTATTTAAAGATATCATCGAATCACGAACTAAATTCCATAGTTCTTCCCATAAATAATCAGGAGCTATAATTTCCCCTCCCTGAACATATGAATTATTTCTTCTTATAATTTCAAAAGGTAAGCAATCATCAAAATCATTAATTTGAAGTAAATGAATTTTATTGCTAAAATTATATTCCCATAAAAAATCAAAATCATTTGAATTTCTATAAAATTTTCCACCATAATTAAAACCAAAGTCAAGCCAAGCAATCATTCCATTAGCAACCTTTTTTTCAACAGCCTCTTTACAACACCAAGACTTTAACATCATTATATAATTGTACTTTGAACTAATAGCTTCTGGTATATTTGTTTGAAGATGAAAATCTAGAAATTGCTTATTGCTCATAACACTATCAATACTTAAAAATAATTCATAATCAATTTTTAAATAATCATCAATTTCTATACATTCTGTTTTCTCCAGTAGCCCAAATTCATTTCTAATTTGTTTTACTTGTTCTAATGTTTCTTTATCTGAAAAAACAACAATTTTATTTTTTATTCTTGCCCAGAACTTAAAGGCATCAATATATTTTTGATTTGATCTATTAAATCCATCCATATTTGCTCTATTTATATCAAAAAAAGCTGTTACTATCGTAATTTCATTCATTTTTATAACTCACTTTCCAAAATATTTATTATATTTTTATAATTTTCTTCAACTGAAAATTTTTTTGAATATAAACAATTTTTTTCTTTAACAATTTCATCACTGTTCAATTTATTATAAGATTCTTCCATCCCTAAAGCTAAATCATTAATATATTGTTCTTCATTTCTATAATCAATCAAGAAATTATCATCAATATTTAAGTATTCACTAATTCCACCCATATTTGATGCAACAACAAGATTATTTGTATTCATAAATTCAACTACACTAAGTCCAGCAGCCTCATTACAAATAGAAGGAACTACACCAACATCTATAGAATATAATATATTTTGCATTTCATTATGTTTAACATATCCAGTATATATAACATTATTATCACTATTTTTTTCAAGTTCACTTAAATAATCATTTTTCTTTTTTGATCCATACCATATTCCACCAATAATTAATAATTTTTTTTGAGGAACAGATATTTTATTAAATGCTTTTAAACATTCTAATACACCTTTTTCTTTTGAAAGTCTACCAGAAAATGCATATACAAAATCATTATTACCTATATTGTATTTATCACGAATTAATTTTCTTATATTTTTTTGTTCATCAATAGAAATTTGTTTGAAATCAATCGAATTATATACAGTATATACTTTATTTGCTTGTGTTTTATCAATTTCAACTACTCTATTTTTTATAAAATTTGAAACAGTAATTACTTTATAACACTTACTCAATATTTTTAATGAATTTTCTGTTTCAACGTTAAAAACATCGCTATGAATATATGGAATTACTTTTTGATTTTTAATATTTAATACTAATTCAGGATAATTTTCAACTATTACATAATCATATTTTTCTTGATTTATTTTTTTTAAAACCATCTTTTGATAAACTAAATTAATAGGTACATTTTTTTTTAAAAATTTATTTATTACTCTAATTACAAAATTTGAAAATGAATTTATATATTTATATTTTGTTTTTTTATAATTTAGATCTTTTGACATTTTTTTTGCTTCTTTATCGTAAATAGAGTAAACAATTATTTCAATATTTTTATTATTTTTTTCATTTTCTTCTATAAATGAATCTAATAACGTTTCAATAGCTCCACCTTTACTAGCTGGTATAGGTAATAATCCAGAAGTAATAAAAGCAATTTTCATTTTTTAATCACCCCATTTAAGGTTGCAAAATATCTTTTACAATATTCTTCTTTTGAAAAATAATTAATACTGCTATTATCCAATTTTTTATTATCAGTTTTCATATTCATTGCATTATTCATTGCATTGTATAAATTTTCAATAAAATTATTATTTCTATCAACTAATATTGTATCCCTATTTGTATATTCGGGAATACCACCTACATTACTAGCAATTAATATCAAATTAGATTTAATAGCTTCAATATTTACTAAACCTGCAGGTTCTTCCCACATAGACGGTACAACTAATGAATTTGCTACTGCGTGATAATATTTCAATTCAGAATGTTTCACATATCCAGTAAAAATAATCTTGTTCTTATGATTTTTATTTGCTTCTGCAAAAGCCGTTTGACAATACTTTGACGTTTTATTACTTGAATGAAAACTACCACCAATGATAATTAAAGTTGAACTTTTTTCAATTTTATTAAATGCTTTTATAAGTTCTAAAACACCTTTATTTGGTTCAATCCTTCCAACGTATAAAAAGACAAATTCATTTTTACTAATATCTAATTTTTTTCTGTAAATTTCGTTAAACTCTTGATAATTTAAAGTATCAAATTCTTTCAAATCCATTCCATTCAGTATTACAGAAACCTTTTCTTTATATTCATCTCCTAATGTTAAAACTTTACTTTTTAAAAACTTACTTACCGTAAAAACTTTAAATAAATTTGAAATTATATATTTTCCATTTTTTGTTTTAGTATTTAATTTATCATTATGCAAATACAATATTGTTGGTGCAATTTTATTTTTTAATACGTGATAAGCAAAATGGTTATCACTTTCTATTATGATATAATCATATTTTTCTTTTTTTAATAGTCTTAGTACCTTTTTTATATAAATATATTGAAAGTTTGGATCATAAAATCCAAGTTTTCTAAATATTCTACATAAATTATAATAAATTAGATTAAAAAACTTATTAATTTTGATATATTTAAAACTAGTGTTTCTATATTCACAAGATTTCAAATTTGCTGAAGAATCATATATAGAAAATACATCAAAATTAAAATTTTTATTTATCTCGTTATAATCAAGTGTGTATTGTAAAAGCATTTCAATGGCACCATCTTTAACAGCTGGCATAGGTAATAATCCTGAAGTAATTACTGCAATTTTTTTCATTATTTTAACAACTCCTTAATTAATGTATCCCATTCATTAACAATTAAATGTGGTTCAAACTTATCCATATCTAATTTAGAATTATTAGAAAATTCTAGACATTTATCTTTGTCACTTAATAATTCATATATTTTTTTTGCCATTTTTTTTATATCAAAACATTCAACAATAAAACCATTTTTATTATTTTTAATTGTTTCACTAGGTCCGCAATCAAAATCAAAACTAACAATTGGTAATGAATATGCTTTTGCCTCTAAAGCAACTAAAACTAAACCTTCAAACCTTGATGTTAAAACAAACATTCTACTCTTTTTATAATACTCATCGACATTATTTACTCTACCAACTAATTCAACATTATCTTGAAGTTTATACTGCTCTATTTTTTCTTCTAACATCTTTCTATCTTCACCATCACCTAATATTAGCCATTTGAAGTCAGATGTGTTATTTTTCAATTCATTTGCCACATCTATTAAGATATCAAACCCTTTTTGATGTGTTAATCTTCCAGAACTCATTATTACATTACTATCTTTATCATAATGATAATCATTTTCTTGAGTAAAAAAAGGATTATAAATTCTAACAATTTTATTTTTTACAGTTAAATTATCTAAAAAATATTTTTTATCTTTATCAGTTAATACTACTACTGCATCTGCTTTTTTACAAGCATATTTTCTTCCAATATCTCTTAACTTAACACCCAAATTATATTTAAAATTAAAATGTTCCCACGCAATATATTTGCATTTTGTTCCTTTAATAGCAGGTATATCGAATAACGACAAAATTGTATCTACTCCAATTAATATATCAATATCATTTTTTTTAATAAATTTTTTTAATTTAAAAATCAAGCTAAAAAAATTTAATTTATTATTTACATTTCTATCAAATAATGAATCATATACAATATTATTATTTTCTTTAAAAAATGGTCCTTTATCTTTATCATAATAATTACTTAAAATAAACACATTATAATTTTTATAATTATTTAATAATAAACTAGATATTTGTGTTGTAACCTTCTCAGTTCCACCACAATTAGATATATTGCCTATATGAAAACAAATATTAATTTTATTCATTTATAACACTCCCTAATTTATATTTTTAAAATCTTATTTAATTTATTTATTAAAAGCATCAATAAATAAGCTAAAATAAAAGTAATACTTAAATATATAAATAAATTTATAAAGTAATAATTTGAAATATTAAAAATTGACAAAGGTCCAACTAATAATGAAAAATGAATAATATATACATAATAAGAAATACTGTCAAGAAAATTAACACATCTAATAATTATACTATTCTCATTTATTATAACCTTATCAAAAAATTTATATATAATTGAAAAAATACAAAAGCCTAAAATAATATGTGATAATGAACTAATAGCCGTTTGATAAAAATTGGTATTATCAAAAAAGTATTTGCCACCCATTCTTATAATAACGCCAATAAAAAATAAAATAAAATAAAATACATAATCTAATGATAAAAATTTTTCCCTTTTCCTTAAAATAAATCCCAAAATAAAAGTAAAAATATAAAATAATAATAAACTAATATTTTTATTAAACAATCCAATAACAATGGCTATTATTATAAGAAAAATACCAACTATGAAAAAATTTTTTTGCAAAAAACTCTTATATTTTGATAAAATAGGTACAAGTAAATAGCAAATCCAAATAATAGTTATAAACCATAAATGTCCTACACCAGGTAAAGAGCCAACAAAAAATTGTAAATTAAATAAATATATATAAACAAATTTCAAATCAAACATTCCAATTTTGACAAATTGTAAAATAATAATGAAAATAATAAAAACATACATCGGAACAATAACTTTGAAAAATCGTCTTTTTATCCAAATAAAGAAATCATCAATTTCTTTATTTCCATATAAAAAACCAGATATCAATAAAAAAACAAAAACTCCAACATTTAAAAATTGTGTCATTGTCATTAAAAATGAAATCTTTGTTTCATCAAATATATGACATAAAATAATCATAAACATAGATAAAATTCTTAGAATTTGAATACCAATATTTTTTTCACTATTTTTCATTTTACATTTCCTATCTATATCAATTTACTTTTTTAATCTTTTAATTTTATTAAAGATATTTTATAATATCATTATACTAAAATATTCCATTACACATCATATAATAAATATAATAAATATTAATAAATAAAACAACTATTAACATTACATTCTCAAAACTATATTTTAAATTTAAGTATTTGTTTTTCAGTGCAAATATGAATGGAATAAAATAAGCAAGTAAAAATCTACATCTAGTAAAAATATTTATTAACTCTACTGATCCAACTATGAAAAAAGCTAAGTAATAAAAAATATTAATAAACTTTTTTTCATTTTTTTCAATATCAGAAATATTTTCCTCATCTTTTTTGACAAGATTTATCTTGCGTTGCAAATTAAAAAGCAAGTATAAGAAATATAATATTTCAATAATTTCAAATATAAAAATTCTAATATCATTGCCAAAACTAGTAGAAATTTCTAACTTAAGTTTTATAATATATAAATTAAAAATCGGCAAAGGAATAAATTTTAATAAAAATAAAATAATATTTGAAAATTTATTCCAAAATAACAATACAATTTCAAAAAATTTAATCTTTGAAAAAATATTATGAAATAATAAGAAAACTAAAAAGATGCCAGTCATCGGATGGATAAAGACTGAAATAAACATAATAATATATCCAATAAATTTAGTATTTTTTCTATTGCCGAAAATTAATAAATAAAAACCATATGAAAAAATTGAGGCGGCAAGTATATTCCTTAATCCTGATAAAGTATGAATAAAATTTACAATAGAAAAAAAAGCTAAAATTGATATTGCAGTTTGCTTATTACTTAAATAATATCTTTTTTTTATATTATACAATATATAAATCATAATAGATAAAAAAACTGTTGATGTAAAAAATAAAATAATTTTATTATTATTAAATAATGCACAAATTCTTAACAAAAAGTACCATAAAAAATTTGCTCTAGAAAAAATCATATTAAATGAATCAACAAAATTTAAATTTTTATAATATTCCAATTCACTATAATATCTAAATAGATCAAATGATTCTGGGGGAATTATCAAATAATCCAATATATAAAATCCAACTATCAATGCAATAAAAAGACATATATAAAATTCTTTTTTTATTTGTTTTTTATAGAAAAAGCTTATTGATATACCAAATATAAAAATAATAACTAATGCCCAACCAACATTCATACTATTTATGATCTTGTTAATAAAATTCATAATATCACACCCATAAATTATAAATAATTTTTTCTAATTTCACTTTTCCACTCATTTACATCACAATATTTTTTTGTAATACTTTCAAAATCAAATAATTTTTTATTGCTTATTTCTTTAATTTTTTTCGCATAATCTTCAATATTATTACATATAAACTCATTATTTTCTTTAAAAATTTCTCCCAAACCACCAACGCCACTATTTAAAACAGGTTTATTTAAAATCAAGGATTCAATTGCTGTTAAACCAAAGCCTTCCCATTTAGAAGGCATTATACACAATTTTGAATTTTTAATAATAGGAAATGGATTAGAAACAAAACCTGCCATATCAACATTAGAAGATAAATCATACTCAGTTATTTTTTTTAAACATTCTCCCTTGAGTTCACCATCACCAATCATAACGGCTCTAATATCGTTCTTATCATTTTTTAATTTATTAACTATTTCAATAAATAATAGTGGATCTTTTTGTTCTGTGAGTCTTCCTATAAAAAATAAATCATATTGTTTTGTACATTCGTATTCACTTGATTTTTGAATAACCAGATTTTTATCTACATAATTATAAATTGTAACATATTTGTTCTTCATTTTATTCTTAAAGATTGCTTCTTCATAAACTTTATCAGAAACACCTATGACTTTATTAAATTTAGAAATGCACATGCTATATAATAATGTTTTCAAATTCCAACTTTTTGCAAATGGACAATTGTTGTGCAAATGAGAAATAATTTTACCCTTAAATCCAGAAAGAACTGCTAATGTGCTCGCCCTATAATCGTGTGCATGAATAATGTCTGGATTATATTTTTTTATAATTTCTTTTAAGTTATTTGAATTAAATTTTTCTATTCCATAATAATTAACATTTTTCTCTTTTAATACTTGTTCAATTGGACCAATTGGTGAACAATATGCCATATCATATTCATTCTTAAAATTATCAATAATTGTGCAAACAACATTTTCTGCACCAGAATATTTATTACTTGCCAATAAATGTAAAATTTTTTTCACAAATATCCTCCTCTATTCATACATTTCAATAATATCTTCAATCACTCTATCCAATAAGTATTGTTCTATTATTTTTTTGTTTTCATTTTTTATTTTTTCTTTTTGTTTTTGAGTCAATTTTGAAAAATACAAAACCTTATCACAAAATTCTTTACTATCATTAATTCCAACTATATAACCATTTTTACCATTTTCAATTAAATCTCTATTACCTCTACAAGCAGTAACTACAAGCGGAAGTCCGCAATACATAGCCTCCATAACATTAACAGGTAATCCTTCTTGTTTTGAAGATGAGACAGCCAAATCAGAAATTGTAATAAGCTCTGGTATGTCTTTTCTGAATCCTAAAAAATGTATTTGATTTTCAAGATTTAAATCATTTACTAGTTTTTGACATTCACCATGCATTGAATCACGCCCTGGTAATAATAAATGAAAATTTTTATTTTGTTTTAATGTTTCATTTAAGGTATTTATTAACCAAATTTGTCTTTTTCTAGGTAAAAGTTCTGCAGGATAAATCATTATAAAATCATCATTCTTTAAGCCTAATTTTTTTCTATATTCTTTTTTTTCTTTATCATCCATTTTAAAATTAAATTTGGAAACATCAAGTCCTACACCTTTTACATATCTAACATCAGTTTTAAATTTTTTCTTTGCTAATTCATAATCATCTAAATTAATAGTTATAAGAGTATCTGTGTATTTTGCTAAATATTTTTCAACTGGGTAATAACATAACCAATTAAATTTTGGTGCACCTTTATAAAAATGAAATCCATGAGCCATATATATCATTTTAGTATCTTTAACTCTACATGCTTTAAATGCAAATCTTGTCATTGCTCCACCAAAAGGTGTATGACAACTTACTATATCAAAATGTTCACTTTTGAATAATTTTTTCATTTGATTATAAGATTCTAAAATTTGAATAGGATTTAAGCTTCTGGCAAAGTTAATATTATGTTTTTTATCACAATATGGAACATTTAAATTTTCTAATTTAGCAGCAATATGAACTTCATAACCTTGTTCTTTAAAATATTTTAATTGTGGTATTAGAAATTTATTAAAAAAAGATTCTAAGTTTGCAGCAAACAAAATTTTTTTCATAAATCCACTCCTTAATTTTTTTTAATTAATACACATTAATTACGTGTAAAATTAATTTTTTTAAAATAATAAAGCTATTTAATTAAATAAAAACTAAATATTAGTTAAACACGTATAATACAAGTATAACATAAAAATATATTTTTTGACATTATTTTTAATATAAATCATCAAAAAGTGTCAAAATTATTGTTCTAAATATAAATTTTAATTATATTCTAACCATAATAAATAATAATTAGTAATAAATTATTAAAATTAACAATTTTCTTGACTTTCATTAAAAACAAAAGCTATAATTGTTTTAGGTGGTTTTATGGAAGAAGTAATTGTTAGAATTTTATTAATTATAGTTACAACATTTTCTTTTGTAGCTATTATAATGCCTTTTATAAAAAAATTGGCTATTCAAATAGGCGCTGTTGACGTTCCTCGTACAAGACATATTCATACAAAAATTATGCCTAAAATGGGTGGTATTGGAATATTTTTAGGATTCTTATTAGGATATATGTTGTTTTCAGAAACTAGTGTTCAAATGAATTCAATATTAATTGGAGGATTTCTAATCATTCTAATTGGTTTAATTGATGATATGACCGAATTAAAACCAAGTGTTAAATTTATAGGACAACTTGCAAGTGCTTGTGTTATCGTTTTTTATGGACAATTTTTACTTGATAATATTAGTGCCTTTGGAATTAATTTACATTTTGGAATATTTGCATATCCAATAACAATATTTTTTATTTTAGGTTGTATAAACTGTATTAATTTAATTGATGGGCTTGATGGTCTATCAGGTGGTATTAGTTCTATTTATTTTTTAACAGTCGGTATTATAGCAACACTTCAAGGTCATTTTGGATTAGACTTTGTATTATCATTCGTAATGCTTGGATCAACTTTAGGATTTTTGGTTCACAATTTTCATCCAGCTAGTATATTTGCTGGAGATTCAGGATCTATGTTTATGGGATTTATTATTTCTGTAATAGCACTCTTAGGATTTAAAAATGTTACAATGACATCATTAATTATTCCCCTACTTATTTTAGCAATACCAATATTAGATACCTTATTTGCTATCATAAGAAGATTATTAAAAGGAGAAAGCCCATCAAAAGCTGATAAATTTCATATTCATCATCAATTATTAAATAGAAATTTTTCACAAACAGCAACAGTATTAATTATATATTTTATAGATTTATTATTTGCATTTGCTTCAATTTTATATGTTTTAAAAGATAGAACAGTTGGTTATATTGTATACACTATTCTAACAATTATTGTAGTATTATTTATAATAAAAACTAACGTTGTAATCGATAAAGATAATAATATAATTATTGATAAAATAAAAAAAATAAAACACGAACACGACGAAAAAAATGCAGATTCTGTTGAAAATAAAAAGGATTCTAACAAAAAAAAGCATCATAAAAAATGATGTTTTTTTTGATTGTCATAGTTTTTTTATTTTGATATAATTATTTTGGAGGTAATTTTTATATGAAAATATTAGTAACAGGTGGTACTGGCTACATTGGTAGTCATACTGTAGTAGAACTTTTAAATTCAAATTATGAAGTAATTGTCATAGATAATTTTTCAAACTCAAAAAAGGAAGTTATAAATAAAATAAAATCAATCACAAATAAAGACTTTACTTTTTATGAGGGAGATGTTTGCAATAAAGATTTATTAAGAAAAATATTTACTGAAAATGAAATAGATGCAGTAATTCACTTTGCTGGATATAAAGCTGTTGGTGAATCAGTACAAAAACCAATTATGTATTATAGAAACAATATTGATTCTACATTATCTTTAATTGAAGTTATGAATGAATTTGATTGTAAAAAAATTGTCTTTTCATCAAGTGCAACTGTATATGGAAGCCCTAAAACTCTTCCTATTAAAGAAGATTTTCCACTTTCTACAACAAATCCATATGGTTCAACTAAACTAATGATTGAAAATATATTAAGAGATTTATATATTTCTGATAATAATTGGAGTATAGCCCTATTAAGATATTTTAACCCAATTGGAGCTCACTCATCTGGATTAATTGGAGAAGATCCACAAGGTATACCAAATAATTTAATGCCATATATCGTAAAAGTTGCAAATAAAGAATTAAAAGAATTAAGCATATTTGGTAACGATTATGATACCCCAGATGGTACAGGAGTTAGAGATTATATTCACGTTGTAGATCTTGCTAAAGGACACATTAAAGCCATTGAAAAAGTTATTAAGGATAAAGGAATTGATGCCTATAATTTAGGTACTGGAATTGGGTATAGTGTTCTTGATATAGTAACCACATTTGAAAAAGTAAATAACATTAAAGTACCATATAAAATTGTTGAAAGACGATCAGGTGATATTGCAGCTTGTTACGCAGACCCTAACTATGCTTTAGAAAAACTAAATTGGAAAGCAGAAAAAGGCATCGAAGAAATGTGCAAAGATTCTTATAATTTTGTATTAAACTCTAAAAAGTAAAAATAGACATAAGTCTATTTTTTTAGTATTATATCGAAAAATTTGAAAAAAATATTCACAAAATAAAAAAAGTATGCTATACTTATTAAGTAATGTTTTATGTCTTCTTAGCTCAGTTGGTAGAGCAACTGACTCTTAATCAGTGGGTCTGGGGTTCGAGCCCCCAAGAGGACACCATATAGAATTTTAAAATCTAGTTTACCTAGATTTTTTTCTTGTTTTTAAATTCTTTTTATAATATAATTAATATATAATTTAATGAAAGAGGTGTTTTTTTGAAAAAATTTATTGCTTTAACAACAATTTTAGCCATTACTATTTTATCAACAGGATGTCTTACTAAAAATGAAGAATCACAAAAATATAGTGATTATATTAAATCAGCTATGGATGCTAGTTATCTAAATAACAATACTAAGTATTTAGAATTAGCAGATGTAACAGAAGATGATACAAAGGAATTATATAATAATACAGTAGAATACTTAGCCTACTCTATTATGAATTATAATAATGTAAATTATGATGTAATTAGTGAAGATATAATAGATGAATATATCAATTTAGCTAAAACAGCATTAAACAAAACAAAATATACTATTAATGATGCTAAAAAAGTTGATGGAAAATATCAAGTTAAATTAGAAATAGAACCACTTAATTTTTGGGAAAGTTCATACGATGATGTAGATAATTATATCGAAGAATTTTCAAATAAATATAATAATTATGATTCTATGACAGATGAGGAAATTACACTAGCTGAAGAAGAATACGCTAATAAAATTTTAGATATTTTAACTCCATATATTAAAGATATGAATTATAAAGAAAAAGTAAGTAAAATTGTTGAAATTGAAATTGATGATGATGGAAAATATGGCATTTCAGATAATGATTGGAATGACATTGATGATTATGTAATGGGTACAAAATAAGATAGGTTTCTATCTTATTTTTTTCAAAATATATACAAATTTATTAAAAAGTTATATAATAAATTTGTAATTGCTGAAATAGCTCCAACGGTAGAGCAACTGTCTCGTAATCAGTGGGTTGCAGGTTCAAATCCTGTTTTCAGCACCATAAAAAAATTATTCGAACTTTTATAGTTCGTTTTTTTGATAAAAAATAAAGGTAATTGCAAGATAATTAAATTTGTATATTGCAAAAGTTATTCCACTATAATGGAATAACTTTACATTTTTTGAATATAATAGTACAATATAATAGAGGTGAGACAAAATGCTAATAAGAGAAAAATATTTATCAAAAATAAGGGGTTTTTATCATACTGAATCATTGATCAAAATTATATACGGTATGAGAAGAAGTGGAAAATCTGTAATATTAAATCAAATTAGAGATGAATTATTAAATCAAGGTATAAAAGAAGATAATATTATTTATATTAACTTTGAATCTTTAAAATATGATTTTATAAAAAATGCAAAGGATTTATTTGACTATATAGAAAGTTTAAAAATAAATGATAATAAATATTACGTCTTTTTAGATGAAATACAAAAAGTTTATGAATTTGAAAAAGGAATTAATTCTTTAAGAATAACAAATAATTATAGTATATTTATAACGGGTTCTAATAGTAGAATGACACTACTAGAATTATCTACTGATTTATCTGGAAGATACGTTAGTTTTAGAGTAAACCCTTTATCATTTAAAGAAATTGTTGAATTAACTAATACAAAAGAAAAAGATTATGAAAAACTATTATTTGATATTTTTAAATGGGGAGGATTACCGCAAAGATTTTTATTTACTAATGAAGATGATAAATATAGTTATTTATCCAGTGTATACGATTCAATAATTTTAAAGGATATAGTCGAAAGATTAGGAATAAAAGATATAACTTCATTTAATAAAGTATTACAATATATGTTAGATACTGAAGGTAGAGAATTTTCTAGAGATAATGTAATTGATTACTTAAAAAAAGAATATCACGAAATAGCGAATGACACTTTGTATAATTATTTGGAAGCTTTTACTACAACATTTATAATGAATAAAGTATATAGATATGATGTTCATGGTAAAAATATTTTGAAAACTCTAAATAAATATTATTCTAATGATTTAGGAATAAAACAAATTAAAACCAATAATCAAGAATCAAATCATTCTGTTGCCTTAGAAAATATTGTATATAATGATTTGATTGGAAAAGATTATAAAGTATTTATTGGAAAAACAAAAAAAGGAGAAATTGATTTTATAGCATCTAAAAACAATCAATTTAAATACATTCAAGTTTGTTTCGATATTACTGATGATAATACAAGATTAAGAGAATTTAGTGCATTTGATGAAATAACTGATGAAGAAAAATATATAATTACACTAACAAAAAAAAATTATTCAGAAAATGGAATACAGCAAATTAATTTATTTGATTTTTTAATGAATGATAATTTTTAACAATAGAAAATACGAAAATCTTTGTTAAAATAATTATAGATTGGATTATCATCAAAAAAAGTTGTAGACTTCTACATTGTCGACAACATATTAATTATATTCGAACTTTTATAGTTCGTTTTTTTGATAAAAAAATGAAAATAAATATATCTCATTAAAAATTTCCATTATTTATGTATCGGTTAATTATTTATAATAAAATATTCTTATTTTACTTTATACATAAAATAGTTATCCAAAAATATTTTTTATGAATGCCAAAAACTTTATGATTTTTATTTTGATAATTTACACATTTTTGTTTAAATAAATACCTAATTTTAATACTTTTCATAAATATTACCACATTATAAAATTAGTAATATTAAAAATCAATAAATTACTAAACCAAAAAAGAAGTGTCATCAATAAAATTATAATTTGTTTTATATTTTAATTGTCTCATCAGTCTAAAAATTGCCTCATCTTTAGCTTTAGCCTCTAGCATAATATCAATATCTTTATTAAAATTTTTAATACTTTCAATAAATTCTATAAAATCATCAACATTTATATAATCACT
The DNA here is from genome assembly GCA_934130045.1 of uncultured Bacilli bacterium. GTDB lineage: Bacteria > Bacillota_I > Bacilli_A > RF39 > UBA660 > CAJLIR01. Next base: position 22,859 of record CAKOXI010000011.1, read on the forward strand.
ATGACTTCTAAAATCTTTTTTTGTATTATTTTTCGGAGAAGAAAAATGAATTTTTGGCTTAATTTTACCCCAAGTTGAAAATATTTCATTCATATAATCTAAATAATTTTCTCCATTATTATTACATCTATAATGATGATAATCAAATACAAATGGAACATTTATTTTTTTAGCAAGTTCTAAAACATCTATCATATTATAAATTTTATCATCATTCTCTAAAGCTATAGAACTTTTTATATAACTAGGTAACAAATTAAAATTATGAATAAATCTTTTTACAGAATTTTCTTTTCCAAACACACTACTACCTACATGTAAAATAATAATTGGATTTTTAATTTTTAAAGCTTCAAGCATTTTATAATGATATTCTAAAATTTTAAATGTATTTTCTAAAACTTCTTTTTTTGTACTATTTAAAACAGCAAATTGATCAGGATGTGTATCGATTCTAATATCTTTTATTAAAGAAGATGATTCTTTAAAATAATCACTATATTTATTTATATAATCAAAATTTATGCTTTTATGTGTAGCAAGAGGAATAAATTTACTAGTTAATCTATAAAAATGAATATTATTTTTTTTATTAAATTTTAAAATACTATTTAAAGCATTAAAATTAGAAATTATAACATCATTAAGTTTGTCAAAATTATTAGTTTTAATGAAATCAGTATATGTTATATTATGATAACTAATACTATCCTCTAATGTTTTACTAATCGCAACATAACCTAGTCTTATTAACATAAAATCACCATTTTTAGTATGGCAATTAATTATTTAAAAATTCATTACATATAACTATATGTATTTATTTAAAAATATATATGTGTATATTATACAGTAAAAATATGAATATTATTTTATTAATTTTTTTATTTACATGTATAAAATATTTAAAATTTGACAAGATTATAAAATATGTGCTAACATAAAGACAAGTTATGAATGACGTTAACAATTTATTTTTTTTGCATATTATATTTTATAATGTAAAATGGAGGTAAATATGAATTACGAAATAATATTAGACAATTTAACAAATATATATTGTTTAATTATAGATAAAAATAATAATATTCTTTATCCTAAAGATAAAGAAAAGCAAGAAATAATTAAAAATATTTATAAAAATTATTCACAAACTAATAATTATAGTTATTATAAACATAATTATTTTAAATTTAATGAAAAAAAATTTAAAATAAATGATGAGGATTATAAAATTTTTTATTTTGAAAATATTACCAAATACATTAATGAAATAAAAAAATATGAAATAGATAATTTAACAACTATATTAAATAGATCGACAGTTTTAAAAAAATTAGATGAATTCTTATCAACAAATAAATTACCATTTTCAATTGTAATGGCAGATATAGACGATTTCAAAAAGATTAATGATAATAATGGACATATCGTAGGCGATATAGTTTTAAATAAAATAGGAATAATATTAAATGAAAAATTAAAAAAGTGCTTAGTTGGTAGATATGGTGGCGAAGAATTTATTATTATAATACCAAATTCAAATATAGATAAAAGTCTTAATATAGTAAATGATATAAAAGAATCAATTTGTAATTTAAAAATTAATTTTCAAGAAAAACACATTGAAAATATATCAATGAGTTTTGGTATTTATAACACAAATAAAATAATTGATAATAACATTGAAGAAGAAAGAAAATTATTGATTAATTGTGCAGATCAAGCACTATATAAAAGTAAAAATAATGGAAAAAATCAAATAACAATTTATTAGCTATTTGATTTTTTTATTCAACAATATATTCTCTTAAAAAATACAAATACTCATTATCCTTTATTTGTTTAACAAAATGAAAATGATATTTTTCGTAAATTTCATTTAATTTTTTATTAGAACTTATACAATTAAGTCTTAAATATTTTTTATTATTTATTTTAGAAAAATATTTACAAATTTCAAACACTAAATTTCCTATATTTTTATTATCAACTTTTGTAACTACCTTATATAAATAATAAGAATCATTACTATAATCTTTCCAATATTTGCTATCACATGATACTTCAAAACCAGCTATAATTTTATTATTTTGAACCATGACAAAATAATTACTATTTTGAATTATATCACTAAATTCTAATTTGGAATGTAGATCAAAATATTTTAACCATTGATTAATATTATTTTGTTTAAACCAATCAATTCTTTCTTTAAATAGATTTAAAATTTCATTAAGATCATCTATATTTGCTTTTCTCAAAAAAATATTGTTTTCATTTAATTTTTCTATTATTATATTGTTTAAACTATAATTCATACTACAATTACCTCATAACAAACGTTAATAAAAATATCTATATAAATAGATATTTTATATATTAAACCTTCTTAAATAATTTCATTCTTTAAATTTGGATTTTTTAATGCTTCTACTAATTTATCGATTTCTTCCTTAGTATTATAAAAATAAAAACTTGCTCTACATGTATTTTTTATTCCAATTTCGTCTTTTAATATTTTAGCACAATGATTTCCTGCCCTAACACATATATTATATTTATCTAAATAAATTGCTAAATCCTGGGCAAAAACATCCTTTACATTAAATGTTAATATTCCACCTTCAATATCTTTATTATATATAATTACATCATTAATGCCCTCAAGTTTTTGTACTGCATATTTTTTTAAATTACATTCATATTCTGATATTTTATCTAAACCAATATTATTTAAATATTTTATGGTTTCTGAAAATGCAATCACATCAGCAATATTAGGAGTACCTGCTTCAAACAAATAAGGTAAATTACTATACTGTCTTATACCATCATATGTAAACATAGCATTCATGCCTCCACCAAATTCAAGTGGGCGCATATTATTTAAAAATTTTTCTTTGGCATATAGAACACCAACCCCAGTAGGACCACACATCTTATGAGCTGAAAAAGCTAAAAAATCAATATCCAACTTTTGAACATCAACATTAATATGCGGAATACTTTGTGCCCCATCAATAACCACTAAAATATTATTTTCATGAGCATATTTTATTACTTCTTCTATTGGTCTTTTATCACCAATAACATTTGTAATATGAGCAATACTAATAACCTTTGTCTTAGGAGTAATAACTTTTTTTAAATCATCTATAGTAAATGTAAATTTTTCATTTAATGGAATATAATTAATTTTTAAATTCTTTTTTTCTGCTAATTCAAACCATGGTAAAACATTAGATGCATGTTCTGCTTTTGTTAATAATATTTCATCATCACAATTTAAATAATCATAAAAATAACCAAATATTATTTTATTTAATGAATCAGTAGCACCTGAAGTAAATATTATTTCACTACTTTTCTGGGCATTTAAAAATTCTTTTACAAGATTTCTACTATTTTCAAATTCTTCATCAACTTTAACACTTATTTTATAATCTCCCCTATGAGCATTGCAACTATAATTATAATAATAATCAGATAATTTTTCTACAACACATTTAGGTTTCAAAGTAGTTGCACCATTATCAAAATAAATAATATTTTTACTTAAAATAGGAAAATCTTCCCTATTCACATTATCACCTCCAATATTTATTTAAACTATCTTCAATTTCTTTTAAACTTGTATTATCCAATTTTAAACCTTCTATAATAAATCCCTTTATTAATAATTTCAAAGCATCATTATAACTAATACCTCTACTTTGTAAATAAAATAACTGTTCTTCATCAAATTTTCCTACAAATGCTGAATGGTTAGCAACTACATCATTTTCATCAATTAACAAATTAGGATTAATTTGACACTTATTATTATTTAGAGAAATAATTCTATTACTTTGATTTAAAATACAACCAATATTACCTTTTGGAACAATACCATTAACATCAATTAATACTTTACCAGATTCTATATTAACCACATTATTTATAATATTACTAGATGAGTATTTAGCGTTATGATTAATAACCAAATTATATATATTATCATTAGTGCTAATGGCCTTTAATATATAATTAGCTTTAGAATTTTCACCATCAAGGTTTATAACATCAAACTGTTTAATAATATTTAAATCATGAAATTTTTGAATATATGCTTCAGAATGGTTTGAAATATTATATATATTTTTAACTTTAACATTTCCTTTTAAATATTTTTCATAAATATTAATTGCTATATCACTACCTATATCATAATTAATACATAATTTATAATCCCTATCAACATTATAAATGATTTCTAAATTTGTGGTTTTATTTACTGTTATATATAAATTATTAATACAAACGATATCATTAGAAGTTATAGAATTAATAGATACAGTGTCATCAATTTCTTTTATAATTTTATCATTTTCAATTATTATTTTATTCATAAAATTAATAAACCTCTACATCATTTTCACTATTATTCTTAAAAAAACTATAGCCTTCTTTTTCAATAATTTCAACCAATTTACTATTACCACTTTTTACTATAGTACCATCAATCATAATATGAACAAATTGTGGTTTTATATATTCCAGTAATCTTTGATAATGTGTTACTAATAATATTGCAGGTTTAAATTCATTATAATAATTCATTACACTTTCACCAACAATTTTCAAACTATCTACATCTAAACCAGAATCAATTTCATCCAACATTACCATATTAGGTTCTAACATATACATTTGAAGAATTTCATTTTTCTTTCTTTCTCCACCAGAAAAACCTTTATTAACACCTCTATGTATCATTTCTTTATTCATATTTAATTTTTCTATAGTTTTATCTAATTTTTTTATAAAATTATATAATTTAAAATTATCCTGTTCCCTAGCATGCATGGCAGCTCTTAAAAAATCAGCATTAGTTACACCATCTATTTCAAGTGGCATTTGCATTCCTAAAAATATACCTAATCTGGCACGTTCATCAACAGTTAAATTATTTATTAATTTATTATCAAAATATATATTTCCACCAGTAACTATATAATGAGGATCACCCATTATAACCTTTGATAAAGTAGACTTTCCTGTTCCATTAGGTCCCATAATAACATGAATTTCTCCACTATTTATAGTTAATGAAAAATTTTTGAGTATTTTTTTATTTTCTATTTCTACAGATAGATTTTCAATTTTTAATGTATGCATAACATCATCTCCATCAATAATTATACATTAATCAATAAAAAAAGTCGATAAAATCGACAATGTAAACTATTTTTTTATAAAATTTTTTAATAATTTGTATAAATAAAAAAAATAAGTTAATAATAATATTGAATATTTGCAGTATTCATCCAAAGAGTTTTAACTCTTTTTATTTTTTTAATAATTTGATATAATATATTAGTAATTGATAAAATCAATTAATTTATAAACATATAAGGAAAGGAATCTAAATTTTTGTTAGATTATAAGTGATAAAATGGACTGTATTTTTTGCAAAATTATAAAAAATGAAATTTCTTCATATACAATATATGAAGATGATATTGTAAAGGTTTTTTTAGATATTAATCCAGACGTTAATGGACATTTATTAATAATTCCTAAAAAACACTATTTAGGTTTAAAAGAAATTGATGATAATACTTTATCACATATTATGAAAATAGCAAAGGAAATGGAAAATTTATTAATAAATAAATTGAATATTGATGGATTAACTCTTATACAAAATAATGGATGTGTTCAGGAAGTAAAACATTATCATTTACATTTAAAACCACATTATATAAATAAACAGGAACTAAAAGACATAGAATATGTATATAATATATTAACAAAATAAATTATCATTAATATTGATAATTTATTTTGTTTATGATAATGTATATCTTGAGGTGATTTTATGGAAATTATAAATATACATGGTGGTTTTAATCAAAAATTATTTAATGAAAATCTAAAAATATATAGGGAAAATTTTAATACTAGTGATCATTTAGTTTTCAATTTAGTAGAACAATATATCAATTCTGATTTAAATGTATCAAATATTAATGATGAAACAACACTTATTGAAGAAAATATGCTAAATAAAAATAAGCAAAAAATTTCATATAAACTTAATAAATCACAAAGAAATATGTTGTATTGGAATTTAAAAAAGGAATTTGAAATTTTAAAAGAATTAATAATGGAATATAATAGTTTATTAAAATATTATGATATAGAAAAAAAATTAAATAAACATCAAAATTTAGAATTAAACTCTTTAATGATTAAACTAACTTATTTATTGATAGAATTAAAAGTAAATCTTAATATACCACTTGATGATATAGCAAATGAAAATATTTATTCATATTGTGATTGCATCGCCTTCGATATAATTAACAAAAAATATGAATCTCTTTCTATATCTAAACATATATATGATAATAAACTTATTTTACAAAAAAAATTAAGTAATTAATTTTGTAAACTAATATCAAATTTATAAATCACAAAAAACTGTAATTATTTTACAGTTTTTCATTTTAATAAAAGTTGATAGTTAAATGCTAAAAAGGAATTGCAACAATTCCTTTTATAAATTTAAATTATTAATTTTCATCATTGAACTTTTCAATACCAACTGTAAATTCGCCAACTAATTCATTAAACTTTATTAAATTATTAGCAAGTTCACTTTTATCACTTTCACATTGAATTCGTTCTAATTTTAATTGTTCTTTTTCTTCATTTAGTTTTTCTCGTTCAAGTTTTAACTCTTGTTCAAGTTCTTCTAATTGTGTTTTTTTCTCCTTAAAATAAATAATATTTTTTTGTTTTTCTTCTTTAATTTTATCTAATTCTTCCTGTCTCTTTTTTTGAAAATCAACCTTTTCAGAATTCAGTTTTTCTTGTTGTTGTTTAAGTTCATCAATACTTTTTTCAATAATAATTTTTTTACTCTTTAATTTTTCATAAGCATTTCTCTTATATTCTTTTATTTTTTCGTATTCCTGATCTTTTTTTTCTTCAAAATTTTGCTTTTCAAAATTTAATTTTTTTATTTTTTCTTCTAATTGCTGTTTTAAAATTAAATTTTTTTGAAAAATATTTGTAGCTTCTTTAACATTATTATTTGCCTTTTCAAATATATTTTCAATATTTACTTTTTTTTCATTAATATTATTTATTTTACCAGTATCACCAATGTTAGAATTATTTTCATTTCTCGCATCAATAACAAAATCTCTATCTAAATCGATTTCATTATCAATTTTATCGCTTTTACTAATTTCAGTATCTAAAGACATTTATTTATTCCTTATCAGTTGGTAATTGCGAAAAACTTGTATTAAATTGAGAAACCAAAGTTTTAAATCTAGCACAACTTTGAGCCAAATTTTTATTTTCTAATTCTAATTTCTTTTCCTCAACCTCTTTATATTTTGCAAATTGTTCTTGTTTAAAATCTAATTCCTTTTGAGAATTATCTAAACTTTGACGAATAACACTCATATCTTTTTCAAATTGTTCTTTTTCATTATCAATTTTAGATTGTTCTAAATCTTTATATTTTGCAAATTCTTGTTCTTTAGTATTTAATTCTTCTTGTCTTTCCTTCAAACTCTTTTGAGTCATATCTTTTTCTTTTTCAAATTGTGATTTGTCAGTTTCTAATTTATTTTTTTCATTTTTAATTTTTTCTTCTTCTATTTTTTTGTAATCTTCAAATTGTTCTTTTTCAGTTGATAATTGTTCTTTAGTAATATTTAAAGATTGTTCTAATAAATCAAGTTCAGTGTTTTTAGCTAAAACATCTTCATTAAACTTAGCTTCTTCACTTTCAATTCTTTGTCTTTGAGTTGCAACATACTCATCACATTGTTGTTTTTCTCTTTCAATTGATTTTTTTTGCTCTGCAACATATCTATCAAATTCTGCCTTTTCTTTTTCAAACTTTTCCTTAATTTCTTCTAAAGATTTTTCATTTTTATTTAAAGATGTTTTCTTTTCAATCAAATTTGAAATAAAATTATTAGCACCAACTACATCACTGTATAAATTGTCAAATAAAGAATCAAAATCAGACAAAGCATCTGTATCATTAGAAACATCTTTTAATTCATTTTTTACTGGTTCAGTAACAACATTATCTATTGACTCAATATTTTTTTGAGAAAAACTATTATCACTATTTGTATCTTTTTTATCTTCCTCTGAAACAATTGGTGTATCAAAACTTTGTGGTTTTAGTTCATCTGAAGAAGAATTCACAAAAGATGAAAATGAATCATTGTTTAACTCCTCGCCAATAGAATCAAAATCTTCTAATAAATTTGCATCATCATTTAAATCCATTATTTCTTGATCATAAAAATCATTTTGTTTTGTGTTATCATTTGCATTTAATATATCGTTAGATTGATTGTTTTTCATAAATTCTAGCCCTTCGTTCATATTATCCCCTCTTTACTATAACTAAAGTAATACTACTCTAGTCTAAATATCATATACATTGTATCACATAAGATTAAAAAAATAAACTATTTTTTTAACTTTTATTAAATTAATAGAAAAAACTGCATTCACTGCAGTTTTAATCCATTAATTCATTTTCCAATGATTCCAGAGGTTCATCATTTAATAATGGTAATTCTAAATCAAAATCAGCTTTTCTGTATTTTTTTGCGCCAGTTCCAGCTGGAATTAATTTACCAATAATAACATTTTCCTTTAAACCATTTAAATGATCAACTTTACCATGAATAGCGGCATCAGTTAATATTCTTGTAGTTTCCTGGAATGAAGCAGCAGATAAGAATGAATCTGTTTCAAGACTTGCTTTTGTTATTCCAAGAAGTACAGGTCTACCTGTTGCAGGACGTTTTCCATCAAGAATAAGTCCTTTATTTACTTCAGTAAAGTGATTTATATTAACCATTGTACCAGGTAAATATAAAGAATCACCAGAATTAATAATTTTAATTTTAGAAATCATACGTTTAGCAATTACTTCAACGTGTTTATCACTAATATCAACACCTTGAGAACGATAAACTTTTTGAATTTCTAATAGTATATATTGTTGTACGGTAATTGGATCAGTTACAACTAATAATTCTTTTGGAGAAATAGCACCATGACTTAAACGTTGTCCAGCTTTTACTTCGCTTCCAACTTCAACAGCTAATTTTGCTCCATAATTAGTTACATGTTTTCTTACCTCAACATCATTTTTAACAGAAATGTTAAATTTACCATTATCTTCTTCAATTTCTGTAACAATACCATTTATTTCAGCTATTGTGGCCTTTCCTTTTGGATTACGAGCTTCAAATAATTCTTGAACACGTGGTAAACCTTGAGTGATATCATCACCAGCAACTCCACCAGTATTGAATGTACGCATTGTAAGCTGTGTACCTGGTTCACCAATTGATTGAGCAGCCATAATACCTACAGCCTCACCAGTTTCAACAATAGAACCAGTAGCTAAGTTACGTCCATAACATTTTTGACAAACGCCTTGTTCTAACTTACAAGTTAAAAGTGTTCTAATAGGTACTTTTGTAACACCTGCTGATATTATCTTATTAGCAATTTGCTCTGTTATATATGTATTTCTATCACAAATTACCTCTTTAGTTTCAGGATTTAAAACCTTTTTACTAGTATAACGACCTAAAATACGATCATGTAAAGATTCTACAACAGTACCATCTTTTTCATTAATAAATGCCTCTGCTATAACACCTTGTTCAGTTCCACAATCATCTTCTTTAACAATAATATCTTGTGCAACATCAACTAAACGACGAGTTAAATATCCTGCATCAGCAGTTTTTAAAGCAGTATCAACGGCACCTTTTCTAGCACCATGAGTTGACAAGAAGAATTCAGAAATTGTAACACCTTCACTAAATGAAGATTCAACAGGAATTTCTTCTGGCATACCATTTGGTTTATTAAACAATCCTCTCATACCAACTAATTGAGTATGTGAATTAATATCACCACGAGCTTTACTCATCATCATAATTGAAATTGGATTATCGCAATCCTCTTTAACCATTTGTTCAAGTTCTTGTTGAATGGTTTTCTTAGCCTCTGTCCAAACTTCAATAACTTTATTATAACGTTCACTTTCTGTAATTAAACCACGTTTAAATTGTTTATTAATAGTATCAACTTTCTTTTGACTTTCAGCTAATACTTGTGGCTTAATTTTACTTTCTTTTATATCACTAATAGCGATAGAAATACCAGATAGTGTTGAATATTTAAATCCTAAATCCTTTAATTTATCAAGCATTACAGATGTTTCTGTTGTTTGATAACGTTTATAAATTTGCGCAATCAATTTACCTAATGCACTCTTATTTAAAGCATCAACAATAGGCATTGCAGCAATTTCTTCTCTAATATTTTTACCCTTTTCAATAAAATATTTTCTAGGAGTCATTTTTTCAATATTTTCACTACTACTATCATTTATATATTGGAAAGTATCAGGGAAAATTTCATTAAATAATAATTTACCCGGAGTTGTAACTAAATACATATCCATATACTCATTTGGGAATAATTTATATTTAAATGATTTTACAGGTATTGCAATTCTTGTATGAAGTGTAATTTCACGTCTTTCATAAGCCATTAAAGCTTCATTAGAATTTTTAAATACCCTTCCCTCACCAGGTAAACCAGCTTTTTCAATTGTTATATAATAATTTCCAAGAACCATATCCTGGCTTGGTGTAACAACTGGATCACCATTTTTAGGAGATAAGATATTGTTAGCACCTAACATTAATATTCTTGCTTCTGCCTGTGCTTCTTCACTTATTGGAACATGCACAGCCATTTGATCTCCATCGAAATCGGCATTAAATGCAGCACAAACTAAAGGGTGAAGTCTTATTGAACGACCACTTATTAGTTTTGGTTCAAAAGCTTGAATACCAAGTCTATGCAATGTTGGAGCACGGTTTAATAAAATAGGATGCTCTTTTATTTTTTCCTCAACAATATCCCAAACACGTGGATCTTGATTTTCTATCATTTTTTTTGCAGCTTTAATATTAGTTGCTATTTCTTTTGAAACTAAACCATTTATAACATGTGGTTTAAATAATTCAAGTGCCATTTCTTTTGGAATACCACATTGATACATCTTTAATGATGGTCCAACAACGATAACAGAACGACCAGAATAATCAACACGTTTACCAAGCAAATTTTGACGGAAACGACCTTGTTTACCCTTTAACATACTAGATAAAGATTTTAAAGGTCTATTACCAGCACCTGTTATATTACGTCCACGACGACCGTTATCAAATAAAGCATCAACGGCTTCTTGTAACATACGCTTTTCATTTTGAATGATAATTGATGGGGCACCAAGTTCCATTAATTTTTTTAAACGATTATTACGGTTTATAACACGTCTATATAAATCATTTAAATCACTTGTAGCGTATCTACCACCATCAAGTTGAATCATTGGTCTTAATTCAGGTGGTATAACTGGAAGTGCATCTAAAATCATCCATTCAGGTTTGTTACCTGACTCTTTAAATGCATTTAATACATCAAGTCTTTTAATTAAACGAATACGTTTTTGACTAGATGAATCTTTTATTTCATCAATTTCCTTTGTAATTTTTTCTACTTCTTCATTAATATCTACTTGTTGCAATAATTCTTTGATAGCTTCAGCACCCATACCAACTCTAAAACTATTTCCATATTTTTCGTAATATGCACGATATTCTTTATCGCTAATAGTTTGTTTCTTTTCAAGCGGAGCAGCACCTGGGTCTAAAACAACATAAGAAACGAAATATAATACTTCTTCAAGATCTCTTGGAGACATATCAAGAACCAGTCCCATTCTTGAAGGGATTCCTTTAAAAAACCAGATATGAGAGACTGGAGTTGCAAGTTCAATATGTCCCATTCTTTCACGACGAACTTTTGAGCTTGTTACTTCAACTCCACATCTATCACAAACAATACCCTTATATCTTAATCTCTTATATTTTCCACAAGAACATTCATAATCTTTAGTAGGACCAAATATTTTTTCACAGAATAATCCATCTCGTTCTGGTTTTGAAGTACGATAATTAATTGTTTCTGCTTTTTTTACAGGTCCATATGACCATGAACGAATTTTTTCAGGAGATGCTATTGAAATTTTTAATCCTTCAAAACTATTAACATCCATTAATCTTCATCCCCTTCCACGAAATCTTCATCAAAATCCATATCTTCTTCAGAAAAATCATCTTCATCATCCATATAATCTTCTTCACTAAGTTCATTACTTGGTTCAGGATCTTCTATAGGCAGATTAGAATTTTTTTCTATTTCTTCATTTGATAAAAAACTATCTTTTTCATTTTCTTCTAATTCTTTTAATTCAACATATTTTCCTTCATCATTTAAAACCGTGATATCAAGTCCTAAAGCTTGGAATTCTTTAATTAAAACCCTAAATGATTCAGGGACACCAGATTTTGGTATTGGTTGACCTTTTACTAAAGCTTCATAAACTTTAACACGTCCAACAACATCATCTGATTTAATAGTCATCATTTCTTGTAATACGTGAGCAGCACCATATGCATAAAGTGCCCAAACTTCCATTTCACCAAATCTTTGACCACCAAATTGGGCTTTTCCACCTAATGGTTGTTGAGTTACTAATGAATAAGGACCTGTTGAACGTGCATGCAATTTATCATCAACCATGTGGTGAAGTTTAATCATATACATTACACCAACACTAATACGATTATCGAAAGGTTCACCAGTACGACCATCATACAAAATAGCCTTACCATCTTCATCTAAATTAGCCTCTTTTAATGCATCAATAATTTCTTCTCTTGTTGCTCCGGCGAATACAGGAGTTGCAACATGAATATTTAAATGTTTTGCAGCCATACCTAGGTGCATTTCAAGAATTTGACCTATATTCATACGAGATGGAACACCAAGTGGATTAAGTAAAATATCAACTGGTTGTCCATTTTCCATATATGGCATATCTTCTTCTGGTAAAATAAGCGAGATAACACCTTTATTACCATGACGTCCAGCCATTTTATCTCCAACACTAATTTTACGTTTTTGAGCAATATAAACTCTTACGATTTTTGAAACACCAGCTGGAAGTTCATCGCAATCATCTTTAGTAAATATCTTTACATCATGAACAATTCCTTCTCCACCGTGTGGAACACGAAGTGATGTATCTCTAACTTCACGTGTTTTTTCACCAAAAATAGCATGTAATAATTTTTCCTCACTTGTAAGTTCAGCAACACCTTTTGGAGTAACTTTACCAACTAAAATATCATCATCTTTTACTTCAGTACCAATTCTTACAATACCATTTTCATCCAAATTTTTACGAGCATCTTCTCCAATATTAGGAATATCTCTTGTAAATTCTTCTGGTCCTAATTTAGTATCACGACATTCTATTTGATAATCTTCAATATGTATTGAAGTATAAACATCATCTTTAACTAATCTTTCATTTAAGATTACTGCATCCTCATAGTTATAACCATTAAAATTCATGAAAGCAACAGTTACATTTCTACCTAATGCCATTTCACCCATATCAGTTGATGGTCCATCAGCAATTACCATATCTTTTGTTACATTTTGACCAACACGAACTATTGGCACTTGATGATAACATGTTCCAGCATTACTTCTTTCAAATCCATTTAAATAATATGTATCCATACCACCAACAGTTTTAACAACTATTTTTTTAGCATCAACATAATCAACAATACCGTCTGCTTTAGCTAATATAACAGCACCAGAATCACGAGCAGCTATTGCTTCTACACCTGTACCAACAAGTGGTGCCTCTGTTTTAATTAATGGTATTGCTTGACGTTGCATGTTTGCACCCATTAGTGCACGTTTTCCATCATCATGTTCCAAGAATGGAATTCCAGATGTTGTAATTGATACAACTTGTTGAGCAGAAACATCAATATAATCAACATCTTTAGCAGCAACTATAAATGTACCTCCACGATATCTTACAGGAACACGTTCCTCAATAATTTCATTATTTTCATTTATATCAACAGTTGCTTGAGATATATAATAATCTAATTCTTCATCAGCCGTCATATAAACTATTTCATCTGTTAATTTGCAATTATTAACTTTACGATACGGAGTCATAATAAATCCATAATCATTTACCCTAGCATAACTTGCTAAAGCAGTAATTAGTCCTATATTTGGTCCTTCTGGAGATTCAATTGGACAAAGTCTTCCATAATGTGATGGATTAACATCACGAACATCCATTCCAGCACGATCTCTAGACAAACCACCAGGTCCTAAAGATGAAAGACGTCTTTTATTAGATAACTCGGCAATTGGATTAGTTTGGTCCATAAATTGAGATAATTGACTTGAACCAAAGAATTCTTTAATTGCGGCAGTAAGTGGTCTAATATTAATCAATGTTTTAGGAGTAACTTCTGTAAGTTCTTGAGTAGACATTCTATCACGAATAACTCTTTCGATACGCGAAATACCTATTCTAAATTGATTTTGTAATAATTCACCAACTTGACGTACACGTCTATTTGATAAATGATCAATTTCATCATAATTTCCAATACCTTCAAGTAAATTTAAATAATATGAAACAGAAGCATATATATCAGAAATTGTTAAACGTTTAACATCAATTGTTTGATCATTACCAATAATTGATATAACTTTTTCTGGATTTTTATTAGAATATACGTTAATAACTTGAACTTTATTATAACTATCTAATTCATTATTAATTAAAGTTTCCCTAACACCATATCCATCAGCTAAAATAGGTTTTAATTTTTCAATTACTTCTTTAGTAATAATAGTATCTTTTTCAATTACAACCTCGTTATTTACTTTAATATCTTCAGCTAATTTACATCCTAACAAACGATCAACAACATTCAACTTTTTATTAAATTTATATCGTCCAACTTTTGCTAAATCATATCTAAATGAATCAAAAAATCTTGTTATCAATTGATTTTTAGCACTATCTAATGTTGAAGGCTCACCTGGGCGAAGTTTTGAATGAATATCGATTAATGCCTCATCTGTATTCTTATTAGCATCCTTTTCAATTGTTTTCAAAAGATATTCATTTTCACCAAATAAATCTATGATATCATCATCGCTAGATAAACCAATTGCACGTAATAATGTTGTGATTGGTACTTTTCTTGTTCGATCAATACGAACATAAATAATATCACGAGCATCAGTTTCATACTCTAACCAAGTACCTCTTGTTGGAATAATTTGTGATGTAATTACTAATCTTCCATTCTTATCGATTGTTTTTCCAAAATAAGCACTTGGAGAACGAACTAATTGTGAAACAATAACACGTTCAGCACCATTAATAATAAATGTTCCACCATCAGTCATTATTGGCATATCGCCTAAATAAATTTCTTGCTCTTTTACTTCACCAGTTTCATGATTAAATAATTGAGCTTGAACTTTCAAAGGTTGCGCATAAGTAGCATATCTATCTTTACAACCTTTTATAGAATATCTTGGAGACTCGAAAAAGTATTCTCCAAAAGATAATGACAAATTACCAGTAAAACTTTCTACTGGGAAAATATCGTCAAAAACTTCCTTTATACCATCAGTCATAAACCAATCATATGACTTCTTTTGAATTTCTAATAAATTAGATAATTCAATAGCATTCTTTGTTTTAGAATAATTTCTTCTTTTTCGGTGATCACCAAATTTTTCAACTGTGTAAGCCATTTCTTCACCCCTATAACTAGTATTAAGTTAGGCATAAGCTAATTAAATTAGTATATGCCACCAATTTATAATTTTATCAAACTATCCACAAGTTGTCAATAATTTGAAGCACAAATAATGTAAAAACCCTTGCTTTTTTCAACAATTTCTACACTGTAATATTTTTCTAATTCTTTCAACACAGTTTTAGCACCCTGATCCTTATTTATTACGATCCATAATTGACCATTTGATTTTAAAAATTCTTTTGCACCTAATAATATTTTATAAAGAATTTCTTTGCCAACTCTTATTGGGGGATTGCTTATTATATAATCATATTTTTTTACTACATTAGAATAAATATTACTTTCAAAAATGTTAGTATTTACATTATTTATTTTAGAATTCTTATTTGCAAGATTAAGAGCTCTTTTATTTATATCTATCATGTCAATTTTTAAATTAGTTTTCTTAGCAATATATATTCCTATAGGTCCATATCCACATCCAAAATCTAAAATATCTCCTTTTAAATCACTAATATTTATAGACTCTAAAAGTAGTCTTGTTCCATAATCTAATTTAGTTTTAGAAAAAACTCCATTATCAACATAAAATTTAAGAGTATCGTTTTTAATTTTTACATTGATAAGCTTTTCTACGCTTTTAACATTACTATCATTTTCAAAATAATGCGACATATAACACCCATTCTTACTCTATTTTTTAAAACAGCGAAAGCCCATACTAATTTTTTAGTATAGGCTCAAAACAAATTTGTTTTAACTATTTTAATTCAATAGTAGCTCCAGCTTCTTCAAATTTAGCTTTTAATTCATTAGCTTCATCCATAGATGCATTTTCTTTAACGACTCCACCATTATCTGCAAGATCTTTAGCTTCTTTTAATCCTAATCCAGTAATATCTCTTACAATTTTGATAACAGCGATTTTATTAGCACCAGCTGCAGTTAATACTACATTAACTGTACTTGGTCCTTCTTCAA
This sequence comes from uncultured Bacilli bacterium, assembly GCA_934130045.1. Lineage (GTDB taxonomy): Bacteria > Bacillota_I > Bacilli_A > RF39 > UBA660 > CAJLIR01. The sequence continues at coordinate 39,631 of CAKOXI010000011.1, forward strand.
CAGCTGCACCAGCTACAGGAGCTGCAACAGCAACTGCACTTGGATCAACACCAAATTCCTCTTTCATTGCATCAACTAATTCTTTAACTTCAAGAATAGTCATTTCTTTTAATCCACTAATAAATTCTTCTTTTGTTAATTTTGCCATTTTATATTCCTCCTTAATTATTTTTCTAATTGTTGACTATATAAGTCTAGGCTTATTGATAAATCTTTTACAACACCCATTAAGCCAGCAGCAAGCATTGTAAGTAATCCTTCTCTTGAAGGAATTGTAGCAAGTTGATTTAATGTTGCAATATCAGCAACTTCTCCATCAACCATACCAAATTTCATTTCAAGTGCTTCATGATTTTTCGCAAAATCGCTAAGTACTTTAATTGGTGCAATAGCATCCTTACCAAATGCGATTGCCTTAGGTCCTTCCATTGTAGCTCCAAGATCAATATTTAAATCATTTAATGCTCTTGTAACTAAAGTATTTTTGTAAATTTTGAATTCAGATTCACTTTCTCTAAGTTTTCTTC
>CAKOXI010000012.1 GCA_934130045.1 uncultured Bacilli bacterium
AAATAACAGGAGCAAAATCAGAAAATTATGTAACTTTTAAAGACTTATTTAAAGATACATTTAAAAAGCATAGTGAAGAAGACTTAGATAATGTGTTTGTCTGTGGAAGCTCTAGTACGACTCCTGACGTAAAAGATGTTAATCCTAAAAAAGCAAGTGCTTGGGTATATTTTAAAATTTTTATATTTTTTATAATAGCTTACATTCCTACTAGAATTGGCTATATTAATTATGGTAATCTTAACTTTTTACCAGCAATGATTATGTTAGGTGCATTCGCTGTACCAGTTACAATTTTAATATTTTTCTATGAAATAAATTTATTTAGAAATATTCCATTCTATAAAGTAATAAAGTACTTTATTCTAGGTGGTGCACTTAGTTTAATTTTAGCAATACTATTTTTTTCATTAGATATTAATACCGATATAAGTACATATTCTGGTGCTTTAATGGTTGGATTAATCGAGGAAGTAGCAAAAGCTGCCATAGTAGCATTTTTTCTATTTAAAAGTAAAAATAGTAATTATATTTTAAATGGTTTATTAATTGGTGCAGCAGTAGGGGCTGGATTTGCTGCATTTGAAACAGCTGGATATATATTAAGGTATGGTTTGGCTGGTGGCGATGCAGTTATGTTACAAACTATAAAAATTCGTGGTTTCTTAGCTCCAGGTGGACACGTTGCGTGGGCCGCTATTGAAGGTGCAGCACTTATGTATGTTAAAGGATTTGAAAAATTAGATAAAAAACATCTAAATGATAAAAGATTTTTACTTATTTGTCTTATTTCAGTCGTTGAACACGGTATTTGGGATATGCCAATTGAAGTACCATATTATTTATTACCAATTGGACTTACAATAGCTGCGTGGTTAGTTATAATATATTTTATCAATTTGGGTTTAAAACAAATTGATGATGCGAAAAAATTAAAAAGTAAAAATTAATTATATTTGAATAAAGAAGGAGGAATCTATTTTGAAAAATAAAACAAGTATGATAATCGTAACTATTTTTTTAGTAGTAGTTATATCCCTAGTTATCTTTAATTTTACTAAGAAAAACAATAATAATAATAATTCTACTGATATCCCTAATAAAGGTTCGGATGTTAAAATTGTAAAAAATGAGGTTTCAAATTTAACCCTTGAAGAATATACAAATGATGCGCTTACAATGAAAAAACCTAAGGGTTGGGTTGTAGAAACAGGTGGAAGTGGTATATATTATGCGATAAGAGTATATGACCCTAGTGATAGTAGAAATCAAGTATTTTTAATGTTAAAAGTTCAACCGCTTTTAAAAAGTGATGCATCAAAATCATTTTGGCAAAATTATTATAATATGAGTGGATATAATTCCCAATATAAATTATTTGCCGATGCGGTAGTTTTAGATAGTCCTAAAGTAGAAACATTTTATCAAAAGTTTAATGAAATTTTCTCATTTGTAAAATCAATTGATCCAAGTTTTTCTACAATAAATTTTCCAACAATTAATAATTTTAAAACATTAGAAGAATTTGAATCGACAGCTTCTATGAAAAGTGTTGCTTTAGATAGTAAGGTTTTAAGAGCCACTTATAGTGATCAAGATAATAAAGAAGCAGAGGGTATGTTTTTAGCTTCTATTGTAAACTTTGGTAATAGTAATATGAATGGAGTAGATACCCTTTATTATATGGTGTATGACATAATGGCTATTACATCAGCTAAAGATGAATTTATAGATTATAAAGATATATTATTAGAGTCAATTAATTCAATAGATTTTAATAGTTCTTATGTACAAAAAACTATAGATGATGGTAATGCTCAAACAAAACAAGCTCTAGAATTAAGTGCTAGTATGCAAAAAGCTTTTGATTCATATATGAGTGCTTGGGAAAATAGAAGTAAATCATACGATATAATGAGTCAAAAACAAAGTGATGCAACTTTAGGTTATGAAAGAGTTTATGATACTGAAACAGGAGATATATATAAGGCATATAATGGATTCACCGATGACTATGATGGCGAAAGATACAAATCAATAACTGATAATATGTACACTGAAAAAACTAGTGGATATATTGAAAAATAGGTGAATTATGAAAAATAAAAAAATTATTTTTATAGGTTCCATTTTATTTATTATTTTATTAGTGTTTGTGTTTTATTTAATAAATAATAAAGAAGGTTCTTCAAAAATACAGGATGATAATAAATTAGATAGTAAAACAGATACTGAACCGGCTAATTTACTTGAAGCTGTTTTAAAAAAGAATGGAAAGACAAAAACTGAAGCAAATTATTCTACTTTTGTAGGTGGAGAAGTTTTAACAGAAGGAACATTCTTTATAGATTATGCATTTATTGTTAATAATAAAGCTTATATTTATGATCCTGAAAAATTAAAAACAGATGAACTTAGTTATAAAAAGGTGTATGATATACCAGATAATATAAATGTAACTAATATAGGAATTCCGTTTGGATCAGACATATATTTTTATGATGATACTGGAAATAAATATGTTATAAAAGATACTAATATTGATAATGATATAAAAAGTGGATACTTAAAATATGAAAAAGCTAATTATGAATTAAAAAATTATACTACTGAATTATATAAAATAACCGATAATATAAAAGAAAACTATGATATTAGATGTAACTTATTTTACGCAAAAGATAATATTTTGTATAAAATAAATTATGGTTATTATAATTTTATAGAAAAAAGAGATGTTCCTGATTCGGTAGAAAAAGTAACAGGTAATTATGAAAATCAAAAGATATTGCACATTTATAATGATAGAATAGTTAAAACTGATAAAGGTTTTTACGAATTGATTGAATATTTAGATAATGGAAATGTATATACAACAACTATGAAAATTGACCTGTTAACAAAATATTATGATGATGTTTTAACATTTACTTATGACTATGTAATTTTAAAAGATTATACATTAATACCAATAAATGATGTAATGACAAATAGAAGTCAAAAATATTTAAATGGATTTTATTTAGGTAGATTAGATGAAAAACCAGTAGAATTTGTAGAATAAATAAATTCTACTTTTTTTATATTAATAAGCATTTGATTTTTAGTAGAAAATAAATAATTTATTGCTTATAATTTTGAATATATAATATCTACTGAATTAAATATTATATTTATTTTATTATATTGTGTTATAATTATGTCAAACTGTTAAGGAGGTAAAAATGAAAAAAATTATTTTTGCAGTATGTTGTTTAATTATTTTTATCATTTTAATTTTAAAAAACGTTTCGTTTGGGATAACTGAATTTGTTGACGAAAAAAAAGATTTAACTATTAAAATACCAAAAACACTTATAAATAGAGTTGAAAATAAAGACGGTTTAATTATACTTAAAACAATTAAAAGTAAATGGATTTTGAAGTACAATATGGATAAAATTATTGAAAATTTAGAAAAAAAGATGTGTAATCAAAAAGATGTATATTATGATACAGCAAACAATATAAAAATAACTGGTTATGAAATTAGGTCAAAAAATTTAATCAATTATTTGTATATTAATTATTCTAAAGAAGATTATGATGCATATAACTGTCAGAAAATAACACATCCAGAATTAATAAAGTATGTAGTGTATTCTCAGTCTGATAATAAGTGTATATTACTTAATGATTATAAGTATAAAAATGAAGATGGGAATTTATATGATGTTTATCTTGATTGTATTGGTGGTATTGCAATACAAAATGGTGCAGGTTATATGACTCATTTACAATCTTTACTTTATTCTAATTTAATTGATATGAATGATATTTTAAATTTTTTTGAATATCAGTTTGAGATAAATAATGGTACTAAAGAAACAATAGATAATAATGGTACAGTTTTATATAAAACAAATTATTTTTCATTACTTAAATGTAATACACTTGATGGTAATAAGGATATATATATGGGTAATGAAAATTTTGTTTATAAAAGTGATTATTGTAAATAACTTTATATTAATTTATCAAATTAAATAAAAAATTCTATAAATTTACAAATATATTCATATATATACAAATTTTTCATAATTTTTAATAGAGGTGGATTATGAAAAAAATATTATGTATTATATTATGCTTTTGTATGTTTTTACCATTTTCAATAAAAGCTGATGAGGTTGATTTAGCACCTAATGCAGGAAGTGCAGTTTTAATGGAATTTGAAACAGGTGAAATAATTTTTGAAAAAAATTCTCACGAAAAATTGCACCCAGCATCAATGACAAAAATTATGTCTATGTTAATAATTATGGAACATATTGATAAAGGTTTAATTGGTTGGGATGATGTAGTAACGGCAAGTGAGAATGCATCTGGTATGGGAGGTTCACAAATTTTACTTGAAACTGGCGAAAAAATGAAAGTTAGTGATTTATTTAAGGGAATTGCGGTTGCAAGTGGAAATGACGCTGTTGTAGCAATGGCTGAATATATAGCAGGTACTGAAGAAGCATTTGTTAAAATGATGAATGAAAAAGTTAAAGAACTAGGTTTAAACGATACAAATTTTAAAAATGTACACGGATTAGATGATGCTAATCACTATTCCAGTGCTTATGATATGGCTATGATGGCTAGGGAATTAATAAAACATAAAACTGTTTTAAAATATACATCTATTTATGAAGATTATTTAAGAAAAGGAACTGATAAAGAATTTTGGCTTGTTAATACAAATAAATTAGTAAGATTTTATGATGGAGCGGATGGACTTAAAACAGGATATACGAAAGAAGCTGGATATTGTCTTACTGCAACAGCAACAAAAAATAATATGCGACTTATTGCAGTAGCAATGAATGAACCAGATAGTAAAACAAGAAATGCAGAAGTAACATCTATGCTTGATTATGGATTTGCTCAATATTCAACAGAAACTTTATTATCTACTGAAAGTGTTTTAGATAAAGCTTTAGTTGATAAAGGAAAAAAGGAATATGTAGAAATAATACCAACAGAAAATATTACTTTCTTAAATAAAAAAACAGAAGAAAAAAAGAATGCTTCATACGAAATTAAACTAAATAAATTATCTGCACCATTAAAAAAAGGTGATGTAGTAGGGACATTAATTGTAAAATTTGATGATAATAATCAAAAACAAGTAGATATAACAATAAAAGAGGATGTAGACAAATGTAATATTTTTGAGTTATTTATTAGATATTTATGTGATGTATTAAGTGGAAATATAAAATTTTAAAGGTTATCAATTGATAATCTTTTTTACTATATATTTTTTTTAATTTCTATTTTAGTTTTAAGTTATATTATGAAAATTATAGTACTTAAAAAAATTACGTGGTACAATTATATATAGAAGTGATAGTTAAACATTTATTTGTTTATTTTTAAACAAAATTACTTCAGTTATAAAAGAGGTTATTATGAAAGTATTAAGTATAAAAGAGCCTTATGCAACATTAATCGCCAGTGGCAATAAGCTAATTGAAACAAGAAGTTGGAAAACAAATTATAGGGGTGAATTATTTATTCATGCAAGTGGAACGAAATTAGCAGGGGAATATTTAACTAATCAATATGTTTTAAATACAATCAAAGATTTGGATATGAATTTTGGGAACATTATATGTAAAGTAAATTTAGTTGATTGTATTTATATGGATCAAAAATTTATTGATTATATTAAACAAAATCCAAATGAATATTATTTAGGTTTATATGAATTAGGAAGATATGCTTGGATTTTTGAAGATGTTGAACCAATTGTACCTATCAAAGCAAAAGGAAAACTGAATATTTGGAATTACGATGGTGAATATGAAACTATAAAAAAATAAAAAAGTAATATAAAAGAAATATTTCTATACTTTATAAATGTTATTTAATTTTTATTTAATAAAATAATTATATGTATATGGTGGTGATTATTATGCGTATTTTAATTATTGAAGATGAGTTTTCTTTAGCTGATGTAATATCAGCTAGATTAAAAAAGGAACAATATGTGGTTGATATATGTACAGATGGTGAAGATGGATTTTATAAAGCAGTAACTAATATATATGATTTGATAATATTAGATGTAATGTTACCACATATGAGTGGTTTTGATATTTTAAAAAATATTAGAAAAAAAGAAGTGGATAGTAAAGTAATTATGTTAACTGCGAAATCTACTTTAGAGGATAAACTTGATGGACTAGAAAATGGTGCCAATGATTATGTTACAAAACCATTTCATATAGATGAATTAGTTGCCCGTATTAATATTCAATTAAAAGGCAGCAGTGGAATTAAAAGTGATTCTATAAGTTATGTTGATTTAAAACTTAATATTTCAAATTCTAAATTAACATGTATTAGTACTAATGAAACAGTTGAACTTGTTTGTAAAGAGTTTCAATTATTAGAATACTTTTTTAACAATCCAACACAAATATTATCAAAAGATCAAATATATGATAAAGTATGGGGAATAGATAATGATATAGAGTCTAATAATTTGGAAGTATATTTATCGTTTATTAGAAGAAAGTTAAAGGCTTTAGGAACAAAAGTTAATATTAAATCAGTAAGAGGTTTAGGATATAAGTTAGAGGTATGTGATGAATAAGTTAAAGAATAAAGTATTTTTTACAATATTTTCTATTTTAACAATTAGTATTATTAGTTTATTAGTAATTTTTAATATACAAAATTATATAAGTCAAAAAAATTCTATTATTAATAGTTTAAATGTTGCAACTAATAATGATAAAAATCCTAAGGATATGGAACCAATTAGTAAACCAGAAGAAGAACCTAAACCACTTGATGAAAATATTAAATTTATGGATTATAATATTTATACAATTCTACTTGATAGTAATGATAATATAAAAGATATAATTAATCATTCTAATAATAAGGTAAGTAATAGTGATATAAGTGTGATAGCCAAAGACATTTTAAATAACAAAAATATTAAAAACAAATATATCGGATGCTTATATTTTGAAGATTATTCTTATGCTTATGTAAGAGGTAATGTTTTAGTTATTTTGGATAATAGCGATATAAAAACTAGTCTTTTAAAATCACTGGAAAGTACTTTTTTAATTTTTATATTTTCAGAAACTATAATTTTTTTAATTTCAAAATTAATAACTGAATGGATAACAAAGCCAGTTAGAGAAAGTTTTGAAAAACAAAAACAATTTATTGCTGATGCTTCTCATGAACTTAAAACACCGCTTTCAGTGATATTAGCTAGTAGTGAAGCGTTTGAAGATAACCCCAAAGAGAAAAAATGGCTGATTAATATTAAAGAAGAATCTAATCGCATGAATTTGTTAATTACTGATTTGCTAGAACTTGCAAAAACTGAACAAAAAAATATTAATTTAAAAGATGGAGATTTATCTAAAGTGGTAGAATTATCTACTTTAACTTTTGAAGGTAAAGCATTTGAAAACAATATTAAAATTGATTATGATATAGCTCCTAATATTAAAATAAAGATGTCAGAAGATAGTATTAAACAATTGGTAGAAATACTTTTAGATAATGCAGTTAAACATTCAATTGAAAAAAGTACAATAAATATATCTTTAAGGGAAGATAGTAATCAAGTAGAACTACTTGTAAAAAATAAAGGTGATAAAATTCCTAAAGGCGAGGAAGAAAAAATATTTGAAAGATTTTATCGTGTTGATAAAGCACGTAATAGAGATAGTAATAGGTATGGTTTAGGTTTAGCTATAGCTAAAAATATTGTTTTAAATCATAATGGGAAAATAAGTGCTTATTCAAGCGATGATACTACAACATTTAAAGTTTTATTCAAAAAATGAGAAATTTTAAATATTTAATTTTCATTTAATAAATCTATAATATATTTGAAATGTAGAAAGGAATATTATGTGAAATAAAAATAATATTAGTAACAATTATATAAGTGTAAATAATAATTATGGTTTTATTATTAACAAAATTGTAAATATATATAGAAAGAGTGATAAACAATATGAAAAGAAGTTTAAAAAATATTATTATGATTGTACTTGTAATACTTATGTGTGGTTCAGTAGTTTTTACTGTGAATTATGCTAAAAATAATACTACAAACAAAATGCCTAGTATGAATGGTGGTGGAACTCCTCCAGATTTGCCTAGTGATAATGCATCTGGAGATATGAAAACATCTGACGGTAATAATTCTGATGAAGATAGAAAAGAGCCTCCAACTGATAATGGAGAAAGATTAGATAATAATTCTGATATGTTAAAACCTCCTGCTAAACCAGATGGGGATGACAATAATGCCCCAAGTGAAATGCCTGGTAATAATGAAAATAATAGTAAAACTGGAAATGTCGGAGAAATAGATAATAATAACGATTTTATGATGAATGATAGTGATAGTATTTCTTCTATTTATTATATAATATTTGCAACAGAAGGTTTTGTAATTTTTAACATTATAATGTATTTAATTATGTCTAATTTTAATAAGAAAACATTTAAAGAGACATTTTCTAACAAAGATAAAGTAATGATTAACATTTTATCAATTATTATTTTAACTTCAGGATTTACGTATTTGTGTGCTAATATTACTAACAACTTACTTTCAAATGCAAATAATAGTATAAATCAAAATGGTGGACAAAATAATTCATCTATAACTTATTCATCACAAAATGAAATAACAGATAATACTGAAATAAATGAAGGAAATTTTTCTTCAACAGATAAAGATGAAAATACTATTATGATAAATGGTGATGTAGATGTTAATATTTCAAATGTTACAGTAAATAAAACAGGAAATTCTGATGGTGGCGATAATACTAGTTTTTATGGAATTAATTCGGCTATTCTTGCTAAAAGTGGCGCTAATGTAACTTTAAAAAATATTACAGTAACTACTGATGCAACAGGGGCAAATGGAGTATTTAGCTATGGTGGATCTGCAACTACAAATAATTCAAATAGTGATGGAACAACTGTTATTATAAGCGATTCCAAAATAATTACTAAACAGGATAATTCTGGCGGAATTATGACTACAGGTGGTGGGATTATGAATGCTTATAATTTAGACATTGAAACATCAGGAACATCAAGTGCTGCTATTAGAACAGATCGTGGTGGTGGAACGGTTACAGTAGATGGTGGTACATATAAAACAACAGGTCAAGGCTCACCAACAATTTATTCTACCGCTAATATTACAGTAAGTAATGCTATGTTAACATCAGAGGCATCGGAAGGAATCGTTATTGAAGGAAAAAATTCAGTAACTATTAATAATTCAACTCTAATTGATACAAATAATAAATTAAATGGGCAGTCAACAACATATAAAAATATTTTCTTATATCAATCAATGAGTGGGGATGCTGCAAACGGTAATTCTATTTTTAATGCAACTAATAGTAAAATAACAACTAATAATGGAGATACATTTTACATAACTAATACTAGTTCAACGATTAATTTGACTAATAATGAAATAGTTAATAATGATTCGACTGGTAATTTCTTAAGGGCACAAGCAGATTCATGGGGAACTAATGGTTCTAATGGTGGAGATGTAACAGTAAATATGACTAATCAAAAAGCTTTAGGAAATATTGTTATTGATAAAATATCTACTTTAGTTTTAAATATGAATGAAAATTCTTATTTTGAGGGAACTATTAATGGAGATAATAGTGCAAAATCAATTAAGTTAAATTTAGATTCTACTTCAAAAATAAAATTAACTGAAGATAGTTATGTTACTGAATTTACTAATTCTGATTTAACTAATAGTAATATTGATTTTAATGGATATAAATTATATGTAAATGGAACATCTATTAATTAAAAAAATGATTACCGGTTATAATACTTTTAAAGTTCACTCTAAATAAAAAAATTAAAATTTATCATATTTTGATTTAGACAAAATTAAAAAAATTTTAAATTTGATTATTGAAATAAATTAAAAAAATAGTATAATATTATTTGTAAGACGAGTAGCTTTCAAAAAAGAGGCGTAAATCCAGTTGATGGATTTTGTCTCTTTTTTCTTGTCAAGATAAGGAGGAATTTATGAAGGAAGAAAGACAAAATAAAATGGCAATAGCTCCAATGAATAAACTTATTTTAAAAATGGGATTACCAATGATTATATCTATGGTTTTACAAGCACTTTATAATGTCATTGATAGTATTTTCGTTGCTAATATGGGAATAAAGGGCGCTATTGCAAATCAAGCTTTAACTTATGCTTTTCCAGTTCAAATAATGATTATTGCTATTGGTGTTGGAACGGGTGTTGGATTAAATGCTTTGTTATCTAAAAGTTTGGGTGAAAATGATCAAGAAAAAGTAAATAGGATAGCAGGAAATGGTATATTTTTAAGTGTATGTATTTATATTGTATTTTTGATCTTTGGATTATTTGGTTCTGAGTGGTTTATTTCTTTATTTACTAATGATAAAGAAATAATTGAAATGGGGACAATTTATTTAAAAATTTGTACTTGTTTATCTCTTGGTTCTATTGGTTATACTGTATATGAGAGATTTTTACAGGCAACTGGTAAAACAATGTTATCTACTATTTCACAAATATCAGGAGCTGTTACAAACATAGTACTGGATTATGTATTTATCTATCCATTAAATATGGGTGTTGCAGGTGCGGCTTGGGCTACTATAATTGGACAATTTATATCATTATTTATTGCTATGTATTTTCATTATAAAAAGAATAAAGAAATAGATGGTAATATAAAATATATAAGTCCAAATACAGATTTGATTAAAGGAATTTATAGTATTGGTGTCTCAGCTGCATTAATGCAAGCTTTACTTGCTGTTATGATGGCTGGAATGAACGCAATATTAGGTTTAGCAGAAGTAAATCAAACAGTATTAATTGGTTCATTTGGTATTTATTACAAAATTCAACAAATCGCTCTATTTTCAGCATTTGGTTTATCAAATACAATTATTTCAATATTATCATTTAATTATGGTATGCAAGATAAAAAAAGAGTGGACGATTGTATTAAATATGGTATTATTGATACAATTATAGTTACTTTAATAATAAGCATATTATTTGAAATATTTGCTTCTCCACTTGCAAATTTATTTGGACTTGCTGGTGGCACAACGAAAGAAATAATAGAGGTATGTATAACAGCGTTAAGAATTTCAAGTATTGGATTTGTATTTATGGGTATTTCAGTTGCTATCCAAGGTATTTTGCAGTCTATAAGATATGCATTAAGACCATTAATTATTTCTTTGTTAAGATTAGTTGTTTTCGTTTTTCCTGTAGCATATCTATTTACAAAATCAGAAAATGTTACTGAAATAGTTTGGTGGACTTTTCCAATTGCGGAATTTTTAACTTCAATTATTTCATTATTCATTTTAAAAGATTCATATAATAGGAAAATTAGGTTAATTAAAAATGATAAGTTTAAAAATAATTTAATTATATCTATATCAAGAGAACACGGAACAAATGGAAAAGAAATAGGAAGACTTGTTGCTAATAAGTTAAATATATCTTTTTTTGACAAAGAAGAAATAAAAGAATTTGCTATAAAAAACAATATGATTGATAACAATTATTCTAATGAAGAAATATATGATAATTTTTTGTCATTAGATGTAAGCAAAGAAGCAATAATTAATCAAGCAAATGTAATTAAAAAGATTGCTAATGATAGTGATGCTGTAATTATAGGAAGATGTGCTGATTACATATTAAGGGAAAATAAAAATTTAATAAAAATATTTATATATGCACCTATGAATTATAAAATTAAAAATATAATGAAAAATTATGGGGATAATGAAAAGCAAGCTAGAAATCATATATTAGCCTCAGATAAATCTAGATCAAATTATTATAGTGCTATAGCTAATAGTACTTGGGGAGATAAAAATAATTATGATTTATGTATTGATGCTAAAATAGGAAATGAAAATGTAGTTAAAATTATTTGTGATTATGTAAAAAATAGATATCTTTGAATAATGAGTTATAATTTATTTACTAGTTAATAAAAAATAATGATATTTTTATTTAATAAATAAGAAATATAGAATTTTAAGGATTATCGATTGATAATTCTTTTTTATTAGAAATGTTTATCTAATATTAATTATGTGATAAAATATTTAGTAAGGTAAATTTAGTTAAAATTATTATTTAAAAATAAAAGAGGTTATTATGAAATGTAATAATTATAATAGTGAGCGTGTTATAGATTGTTTATATAATAGAGGATATACTAACTTTTTAAATAGAAAAGAATTTCAAATAATAAAAAAACAATTAAAATCACGTGAATATAATGTATATGAATTATATAAAGAATCTTCAAAAATTATACTTTATAATAAAAAAATTCCAGATATTGCTATTTTAAAAATAGATTGTAACAATAAATTAAAACATCAAAGTATTATGGGAACAATATATTCACTAGGTTTAAATGATGATGTTTTTGGAGATATCATTTATTATGAAGATTCATTTTATATTTTTGTTTTACCTATTATAAAAAATTATTTAATTCAAAATATGCTTATGGTAGAAAAAAATAAAGTAAATTTAAGAGAAGTTGATTTAAGTATTAGTTTAAATTTTAAAATCAATTATGAAGTAAAAAATTATATAGTGTCTTCACTTAGAATCGATAATATTATAAGTAGTATAATAGGTGATAGTAGAAATGGTGTACTTGATAAATTTAAGAATAAAGAAATTATAATAAATTATAATGAAAATATAAAACCATCTTACATATTAAAAGAAAATGACATATTTAGTATAAGAAAATATGGTAAATATAAATTTAAGGGTATTGTTAAAACAACTAAAAAGAGTAGCTTAATTATAGAAGTTTTAAAATATATTTAAAGAGGTGATTTTATGGAATATTTACAAGTTTTTGATGATGACAAGAATTTATTAGATGAAAAAGTTGAAAGAAGTAATAAGCTAAATTTAAAAGATGGAAAAAGATTTATGATTGTTTTAGTATTTATAGAAAATAGTGAACATAAATTTTTAGTTCAAAAAACATCTAAGAAAAGAAATAGCGTGTATGCAATAACTGGTGGTCATGTTACTTATAAAGATACTAGCCTGAAAACTGTTATAAAAGAAATTAAAGAAGAATTAGGTGTAATTATTAATGAGTCTCAAATTAATTATTTTGATACAATAAAATATCCTAAAGCTTATGCAGATTTATATTATATAAAAAAAGATTTGAATATTAATAAATTAAATATTCAAAAAGAAGAAGTAGATAGTATAATCTGGTTATCTAAAGATGAAATAATTGAATTAATAAACAAAAATGAATTTAGAAAAGGTAATATAGAACCATTAAATAAATTTTTTGAATATATAAAAAATAGATAAATTAAAATTGCGAGGAATTGTATGATTGAATTAAAGAATGTTACGAAAATTTATAAGTCTAAAAAAGGTAATTCTACTAAGGCACTTAATAATGTAAACTTAAAGTTTGAAAATAAAGGTATGGTATTTATTGTTGGAAAAAGTGGAAGTGGTAAATCAACTTTACTTAATTTATTAGGTGGTCTTGACAGTGCTACTAGTGGTGAAATTTTAGTAAATAATCAAAATATAAATGAATTTAGTGTTTCAAATTATGATGCATATCGTAATACTTATATAGGATTTATTTTTCAGGAATTTAACGTACTTGAACAATATAATGTATATGAAAATATAGAATTATCCTTAAAATTACAAGGTAAGAGTCCTTCTAAATTAGAAATTGAAGATATTTTAAAAAAATTAGGATTAGAATATTTAGAAAATAGAAGAATAAATGAATTATCAGGTGGACAAAAACAAAGAGTTGCGATTGCGCGTGCTATAATAAAAAATCCCAAAATAATTTTAGCAGATGAACCAACTGGTAATTTAGATAAAAACTCTAGTGAACAAATATTTAATATTTTAAAAGATATAAGTAAGGATCACTTAGTAATTGTTGTATCTCACGATAATGAAGCTGCAAGTATTTATGCTGATAGAATTATAAAAATAGAAGATGGATGTGTTTTAACTGATCCTATAGATTGCAATATGGAATTAGAAGAACTTAAATTAAAACGTGCAAAATTACCTTTTTCTTATGCTTTAAAAATGGCTTTTAATAGTTTTAGATCAAAACCTATTAAACTATTAATGACAATAATATTAACTACTATATCTTTTATTTTTATGTTTTTTACAGTTAATTGTTCTCTGTTTAATAAAGAACAATTAATAATAAATACAATGCGAGATAATGATGACTATATATATTATGTAAAAAATTCCTATTATGGATATATGGGTAGTATTACTAATAAAGTTTTAAATCAAACAGATTTAGATTATATTTCTAGTGTAACTAATTCAAAATTAAATTTAGTATATAATTTGTATGATAATGGTAATATGTTAAATTTTGAATTTGGTTTGAAAAATAATAATTTAAAAAGATTACAAAATGATATATATGGTTTAAAATTTATAGAGGTAGTGGATGATAATATTTTAAAAAATATTATTGGTAGAAAACCCAATGAAAAGTATGAAATTGTAATTCATAAATATTTAGCGGACTATATGATTGAATATGGGGTAATTGATATAAATGGTGATTTATACTTTCCTAATAGTTATGAAGATTTAGTATCACAAAATAAATTATTAAAAATGGGTAGTAATAGTGTAATTGTTGTTGGAATTATAGATGATGATACAACATTATTTAAAAATATAATAGAAAATGACAAATTTGAAAGTGATGAATTGGAAAATTATTATTTTTATAAATATGTTAGTAAAGCATCTAATATTTATGTAAACGGTTTTACAAAAGATGTAATTTTAGAAAACAATAAACATTCTATTTTAAATAACCTTTATATTACTAATAAAAAAGAAAATGAATTTTCTAAAACTATTCATAATTATATAAAATCTTTAGATTCAAATATTAATATAATTACAAGTGATGGTATAAAAAATATTAATTATTTAAAAAAAGATGAAGCTGTTTTATCACTTGATGCCTTAAAACAATTTTATCCAGATTTTGATACTAATTTTATGAATTATTTTAGTATAAATAAAAACAAAAGTTATGATGAATCTCTAGAGAGTTTTATTTCTAATTTCTTAAGTGAGAATTTGGTAAATTTAAGTTTAAAATTTAATGATGTTGATGGTAGTAATTTCCAAAATGACATAAAAATTATTGGAATATCTCTTGATCAAAATAATTATATAAGTAATATTTATGTTGAGGAATATAAACCAATTGATAAAATAATTTATTCTGTTATGATTTATGATGATAATTTAAATAATTTAAAAAAATCCTTTAATAATTTATTATTTAATGATACTTTTGAATTAGATGAAAATTTATATGGAGATTATTATAATTATTCATTAGATATAAGTAACCTAAATGAAATTTCTAATATTATTGGTGTATATAAATATCTAACTATATATATATTAATAGTAAGTTTAGTTTTTATGTTATTTGCATTTTTATTATTTTCTAATTTTATAGCGGTTTCTATATCTTACTTTAAAAGAGAAATTGGTATATTAAGAGCTATTGGAGCAACGAGTGCTGATATTACTAAAATTTTCTTAATAGAATCTATAATAATTGTGCTTATTTCTTTTGTTTTATCAGTATTTGGTTTTTACTTTGTATGTGATATATTGAATAATTCTTTATTTAAAGATTCATTTATTTTAATTAATGGTTTTGTAATAAATCCATACACAATAATATTATTATTTATTTATGTAATTATAATTTCTGTTTTAGTTACAACTAGTTTAATAGGTAGAATTACTAAAATAAAACCAATTGATGTGATTTTAAATAAATAGCTAAATCTTAGTGTTTAGCTTTTTTGCTCCAGTGCTTTACAAATAAATTATAAGTGATATAATACTTCTTCAAGGAGATTTATGTATGAACAATTTTGATAATAAAATAGATAGTTTATGTGAATTATACAATATAAGTGATAATAAAGAAAAAAAGATTAACTGGAATTTAGCAATAGGATTACAAAAAATAGATGGAATAAAACCATCTTTGTATTTAGAAAAATTAATTGAATTATATGATTTAGATAAGATAAAAATGAATACTTTAGTTAAATTTATAGAAGATTATTATGAAGAAAAAGTAATAAAAACAAATGATCAAAAAAGAGAAAAAGAATGTGATTTAGTAAGTAGTAGAATTGCCATGTTAGTTACGGATAATAATTTTGAATTTAGTATTGATTATTTAAAATATGTTCATAGTTATTTATTTAAAGATATTTATAACTTTGCAGGAAATGTTAGAAAATGTAATTTAACTAAAATAGAACCTGTAATTGATTTTAAAAGTGTTAAATATGCAGATTATAATGAAATTGATGAATTATTAACATTAGCATTTAATAATGAGAAAAACCGCAATCAAAAAGATATTTTTTCCTATAAAAATATTCAAGAATTTGCAGATTTTATGTCAAATATTTGGCAAATTCATCCATTTTGTGAGGGAAATACTAGGACTACGGCTATTTTTGTAATAAAATATCTAAAAAGTCTTGGATTTAATATTAATTTAAATTTATTTTTAGAAAATTCTAGTTATTTTAGAGATTCATTAGTTTTATCAACTTGTGAAAATTCTAGTGATAGTATAAATAATAAAGAATATTTATATGAATTTTATAGGATGTTATTTGAAAATAGTGAAAGAAATGTAAAAAAATTAACAAAATAAGAAGGGAAATTATATATGGAGAAAAATTCTAAAAAAATAGATAAATTACAAAGGGAAGCCAATATTGTTTTGATGGTAGGTATCATTTCAAGTATTAATTTATCATTAGGTAATTTAAAAAAATGGGGATATATTTTATTAGCGTTAAATATTTTTCCACCATTATTAAATTTTATAAATAATAGTTATTATGAATTTAATTGTGATGAAATTAAACATTTATATCAATATTTTATTAAAAATTATAATAAATTAAATAAGATATTTTATTTAGATAATCCTATAGAAATTTATGCGATGTTTATATATTTACTAAATAAGGGATACTTATCTAAAGACAAAAATTTTAAATATTCAAATAAAAATATTAATGATATACATAATTTGTTTGGGGCAGATGTAATAAATGGCCATGGATGTTGTAGGCATATATCATCAATGTTTTGTGATATTTTAAATAATTATGGAATAGAATCACATGATCTTTGTGTATATTTTGGTGATGGCATAATATATAATAATGAGGAACTTACTAAATTGATTATAGATGGTAAAACTATACCAAATGATTTTATAATTATAATTAGTGATGAAGTTTTAAAAAAACAAAAATCTAATCATGTTATAACTATGTCTATAAAGGATAATAAAATTTATCTTTTAGACCCAACTAATAATGAATTATATAAATTTAATGAAGATGATAGAACTCTTTTATATACTGATGAATGTAATAAAATTCCTATTGATTTAGAAGGAACGATTTATTCAAATCGAAAATATGTGAATTTTATACCAAATACTAAAGATAGTTATAGTAAATTATTACAAAATAAATATTCAAGTATTTCTATTGAGGAAGAAAAAAATATAATTAAAGATACTATTTATATTTGTAGTAAAAATTTAGATATATTTGAAAAATTTTATAATGAAAATTGTGAATTATACGATGAAATTTCTGACAAAGTATTAAAATTAAAAAATAAAAGATTGTTTTAATAAAATTATTATTTATTTACGATATATTGACAATGCAACTTTATAATGCTATTATTACCTTAGGATAAAAGGTGGAATTTTTATTATGAAGAAAAGAAAATTAAAAAAGAATGTTAAAATTTGTTTAATAATTTTTGTAGCTTTAGTAATAATTATTACTTGTGTAGTTATTGGTATAAAAAAGCATAAAAAACATTTGGAATATATTGCAAGTTATGAGTATAAATTATCAGAACTTGGATATAATGGTGATAAGTTAGAATATTTACTAAAACAAGATGATGATATAAAAGATTTTGTTTTAAATCATGAGTATGATGAATTAATTATAGATTTTTTAAAGCAAAAATATTTTATAAAAGATAATTTAGATGAATACTTAAATTATTATGATAAAAACAGTGATAAGAGTATTGATTTAGTTGTAAGTATAGTAAATGTTAATGCCAATAATGATTTTTATGACAATGATAGTGCAACTAATGTAGATGATGGAATATTAATGTTAGTTAATAAGTATCATTATTTACCAGAAAATTATGATCCAAAGGATATCGTTAATATAAAAAATTGGTATTGTTATGGTGAAAATCAAATTAAAGATGAAGTATATCAAAAATTTATTGAAATGTATAATGATGCTAGTAAAAATAATTTGAAATTAATTATTTCATCTGGTTATAGAACTTATGATGAACAAAAAGAAACATACGATAGTTATGTAGATAGATATGGTGTAAAAAAAGCTGATGGACTTGCTGCACGACCAGGATACTCTGAGCATGAAACAGGTTTAACTTTAGATATTACAACAGGTAAAGCTACTAAAGATACGTTTGAAGATACAGATGAATTTAAGTGGTTAAAGGAAAATTCTTATAAATATGGTTTTATATTAAGATATCCTAAAGATAAGGAAAATATTACAGGATATGACTATGAACCATGGCATTATAGATATGTTGGAATAGAAACATCAACTAAAATCCATGAACTTGATATAACATTTGATGAATATTATGCATATTATATAGCTAATTAAAAGAATCGTTTTTGTTTTTTATGAATTCCCTGAGCATTTTTGTAAGTGCTCTTTTTTCTATTCTGGAAACATAACTTCTTGAAATATTCATTTCCTTAGCTATTTCTTTTTGTGTTGCTTCATCAGTATTATATAATCCATATCTTTTTATTATAACTTCCTTTTCTCTTTCATTTAGAACTTTAAAATAATTGTTAAGTAAATCAATATTTTGTTTATTATGCAAATCTAAGGCAAAGTCCGGTTTAGGGGTTTTTAAAATATCCATAAATGTTATTTCATTACCATCCTTATCAAAGCCTACTGATTCATTAATGCTGATATTTTTACTATTTTTTTTATCACTTCTAAAATGCATTAAAATTTCATTTTCTATACATCTAGCACAATATGTGGTAATTCTTGTACCATGTTTATAAGAAAAACTATCAATTCCCTTAATTAAACCGATGGTACCTATACTTATTAAATCGTCTGCATCTTCTTTTCTATGTTCATATTTTTTTACTATATGAGCAACAAGTCTTAAGTTGTGTTCGATTAATTTATTTCTAGCTTCTTTATTACCAAGTCTACACTGTTCAACATAATATTCTTCTTCTTCCTTCGATAAAGGATCTGGAAAAACATTATTAGAATATGCCGCTGTAAATATATGAAAGTCTTTAAATAGATATTTAAATATTTTTAAAAACATAAAATTACACCTCAATTAATCTTATGTAATTAAAAATATTTTTTATTTTGTCCCAAAAAATATAAAAAGGATTTTAATAATTTACATAGTAGTATATAAGTAGAGGTGAATATATGAAATTTGTTTTAGTTTTAAATCTATTTCTATGTTTAAAATTTAATATTAATTGTCCAACTTTAAATTCAAAAATAAATGCATATCAAGAATTAAAAGAATTTAGATATATTTATTTTTATGACTTTACTTATTTTGATATAAATAATATTCAAATTTATGCTGGAGATAAATTAATTAATTATAAATATACATATGAAGATAATATGTATATTATTGATTTAGAAAATTATTTTCCACTTGATTGTATAAAAATTGAATCGATAAATAATTTTAACTATAAAGTAAAAATTAAGAGAACAAAAAATATAGATGATGATTTTTTCGCATTTTTTTATAATGAAAATTTAAATATAATTGATATTAGTAATTTTGAAGTTTTTAATTCTATATGGAATAGTACTAATTATACAACCAAAAAAATAAATAATAGTAAAACAATAAAAATAATAAATTGATAAAAATGTCAAAAAAGGTTGTATCAAAATAAATTCTAGTTTTGTCGAATTTATATAATGAATAAATATTTTGTGCTAAATTTAATATTGAGGTGATATATGTTAGAAATCAAAACAGAGTTTAGAAGAGGTATATTTTTTGTTAGACTAGAAGGATCACTTGTTAAAAACACAGTAAATTTATTGGAAAAAGAGGTAACTAATTTAATTGAAAGTAATGGATTTAAAAATATAGTTTTTAACGTAGAAAAATTAAATTATATTGATTTAAAGGGGATAAATGCTTTATTTTATAATTATGAAAAGTTAAATAAAAATAAAATAAAATTAATGATGTGTGGAATAAATAATGAAAATGTAAAAAATAAATTAAAAAAGAGTAGAATTTTAAATTATATGTATGAAATAAGTGATGAATTTGAAGCTTTTAATTTAGTAATAGTATAAAGGAGAAATATGGATAAAAATTTAGAAAAAATAATAGAGGAAAATAAAAATTTAATATATTCTATATCACATTATTTTGAAAATTATCCAAATAAAGAAGATTTATTCCAAGTTGGAGTCATTGGATTAATTACTGCATATAAAAATTATAATCCAGAGTTTAATAATAAATTTACAACATATGCTTACACTTATATATTAGGAGAAATGAAAAAATTTATAAGGGAAGATAAGGGAATTAAAATTAGTAGAGATATAACCAAGTTAAATTTACAAATAGAAAAAGCAAGTGTTTTATTAAGTCAAAAATTAATGCGATATCCAACAACTAAAGAAATAGCAAACTTTTTAGAAATCGATGAGTATTTTGTTATTGAGGCAATTAAGTCAACAAATGTTATACAAAGTTTTGATGAACCTATTAATGATTCAGAAAAACAAATTACTTTATATGATACAGTTAGTGAAGCAAAAAAAAGTGATTTAAATGATTTAATAGCTCTAAGACAGGAATTAGAAGAATTACCTGAATTAGAAAAGCAATTAATAGAGCAAAGATATTTATTTGATTTAACACAGTCTGAAACTGCTAAAAAGCTTGGCATGACTCAAGTACAAGTTTCTAGAAGGGAACAAAAAGTTTTAACTAAATTAAAAAACAAACTAACCGCTTAGTTTGTTTTTTCTGTACTTAATTTACAAGTATAACCTAAATCCTCATTAATCTTTTTTAATTTATCGACAATTTCATCATTTGTTACATCTTCATCAAATTCATAAAAATTTTTTAGGGTTTCCCATTCTTCGTCAGAAATTTTTTCATTTTCATTATCTTTATAAAATTCAATTATTTTATTATTTTTAATAATTGTTTTATTTGTATCACTACCTTGTACACATTCTAAAACATATCTATTCTTACCACATCCAGTAGTAGCAACAATAAAAAAACAACTCATAATTATTAAATACTTTTTCATCATATCAACCTCATTATAATTATAGCACATCATTTTATATTTATCACAGAAATCAAATAAATTTTAGAAAAAAATATAATAAAAATATTTAAAAATATAAAAAAACTGTTATAATTATATTGGAAGGTGATTATATGTCAAAAATAAAAGATGTAGTAGGAAGAGAGATTCTTGATTCAAGAGGAAATCCTACTGTTGAAGTAGATGTTATTCTAGAGTCTGGAATAGTAGGTAGAGCTAGTGTACCAAGCGGTGCTTCTACTGGTGAAAGAGAAGCATTAGAATTACGTGATGGTGGATCTAGATTTATGGGAAAAGGAGTTTTAAAAGCTGTAGAACATGTAAACAATGAGCTTAAAAATCTTGTTGTTGGTATGGATGTTTATGATCAAAAAGCTTTAGACTATGCGATGATAAATCTTGACGGTACTGAAACAAAATCAAAATTTGGAGCTAATGCAATCCTAGGTATTTCAATGGCAGCAATGCGTGCAGCTGCTTTAGAAAAAGGAATGCCACTTTATAAGTATGTCGGAGATGGTACATTATTACCAGTTCCTATGATGAATATTATAAATGGTGGAGCACATGCTGATAATAAACTTGATTTTCAAGAATTTATGATTATACCACAAGCTAATACAATTCATGATAGAGTTAGAATTGGTTCAGAAGTTTTTCATAATTTGAAGAAAGTTTTAAATGAAAAAGGTCTTGCAACAGGTGTTGGAGATGAAGGTGGATTTGCGCCTGATTTAAATAGTAATACTGAAGGCTTTGAACTTATTATGGAAGCTATTAAAAAAGCAGGATATGAGCCAGGACGTGATGTAAAAATGGCTATTGATGTTGCTGCAAGTGAGTTCTATAAGAATGGTAAATATGAACTTGTAGGTGAAGGCAAGAGTTTAACAACAGATGAATTGATTGAATATTATAAAGAATTAGTTAGTAAATATCCAATTATTTCAATTGAAGATCCAGTAGATGAAAATGACTGGGAAGGATTTAGAAAAATTACTGAAGAACTAGGAAGTAAAATTCAACTAGTTGGTGATGATTTATTTGTTACAAATAAAAAGTGTTTACAAATGGGAATAGATAATCATGCTGGTAATGCAATTCTATTAAAAGTTAACCAAATTGGTACTATCACAGAAACACTTGAAACAATTGATTTAGCTAGAAAAAATGGATATAATACAGTTATTTCACATAGAAGTGGAGAAACTGAAGATACTACAATAGCTGATTTAGCTGTTGGGTTATCATTAGGACAAATTAAAACAGGTTCTATGTCAAGAACAGACCGTATATGCAAGTATAATCAATTAATGCGTATTGAAGAAGAAATAAACAAAAACAAATAAATCTTGTTTTTATTAGAATATATATGATATAATTCAAATAGTATTTATTAAGGCAAAGGAATTGGTTATATGGAAATTGTATTACTTCTATTATTAATAGTTTTACTTGTTTTCCTTTACTTGTATTTTAAAATAAGAAAAAGTTTGAGGAGTTTTTCTGAAGTTGCATTCGGTACAAGTAATATTATTGAAGGGTTTAAAAATCAAGCAATAAAATTAGAAAATGAACCAAAATCAGTTGCTGGTATGGAATCTTTATTATTACCAAAACTTAATAAAGATTTTCCTAATCTAAATATAAATGAAATGAAAAAAATTGCTGAGAATAAAATTTTGGTTAGTTTAGAATCAATAGAAAATAAGCAAATTAAAAATTTAGATTATGTTAGTGAAAGAGTTAAAAATTGGATAAATAGTAAAATATCAGATTTAAAAGGTAATGAAACTGTTAACTATGATTCCATAAACTTCCACCGTACTGTTCTTAATAAATATGAAAAAAATGATGGTATTTGTACTATTGTATTTCAAACTTCATTAGAATATATGTATAGAAAAAATGATGGGAATTATAAAAAAATTCAAGATAGAGTTAATACACAATTTATATATATTTTTGATGATACTAAGGTAACTAGAAATCAGGGTGGCATAGCTCTTAACTGCCCTAATTGTGGGGCTCCTATTAAAAATTTAGGAGAAAAGGTTTGTAGCTATTGCCAAACTGGTATAATAGATATTGTAAAAAGAACGTGGATATTAAATGATATATCACAAAATTAAAAAAAGAAAGAGGTAAAAAAATGGGTTTAATTAAATCTGCAATAAGTTCTATTAGTGGAACATTACATGAACAATGGGAGGATTTTATTGTTTGTAATGAAATCCCTAGTGATAATGAGTTATTAATGATAAAGAAAACAACTAAGTCAGGTCAAATTTCTGCACATAGTAGAATTGAAGTAAAACCAGGACAATGTGCAATTATAATGGATAGTGGTAAAATCTTAGATGCAACTGCAGAATCTGGAATATATACATTCGATGCATCTTCATCACCATCTTTATTTGCTGGTCAATTTGGTGGAATGTTTAAGGAAATGTGGCAAAGATTTACATATAATGGAACTCCAGCTAAGGAGCAAGCTATTTATTATGTAAATATTACTGAAGTAAAAAATAATTTATTTGGAACACCAAATCCAATTCCTTTTCAAGATTGGTCGCATCCAATTCCAAACCAAATGACAGGAACTGTAACTCCATTAAGGGTTCAAATTAAATGTCATGGTAAATATACATTTACAATTTCAGATCCAATGACATTTATTGGAAATGTTGGAGCTCGTGATTCTTATAGCAAAACAGAAATGACTGATCAAATGCGTTCAGAAGTTATTGCTGCTTTCCAAAATGTAACAAATGAGTTAGGTAATAGTAACCACAAAGTTCCAGTTCTTGAAATTCCAAGTGCAACAGATGAAATTCAAAAAATGATGGAAGAAAAAGAATTTGATGCTGCAATTAGAAAAAGAGGAATTAGCTTAATAAGTTTCTCAGTTGAATCTTTAACTTTAGACGAAGAATCAAATAAGAAGATTGATAATTATGAATTAAGTTCAAATAGTTTTATGCAACAAGGAACACTTACTGGTGCTTATGCAAATGCTGTTCAAGATGCTGCTAAAAATGAAGCTGGAGCAATGAATGGTTTCATGGGTGTTGGTATGATGAATATGGCATCTGGAGGAATTGTTGGTGGAGCTATGCAGAATCCATTTAATAATCAACAACAAAATGCATCATTTATGCAAATGAACGATCCATTTGCTAAAAATAATGATAGCAATGTTAATGAAAATGTAGCACAGGATGTTCAAACAACAACTGAACAACCAAGTGAAGCAAAAAAAGTTTGTGCAAACTGTGGAAATGAAGTTACTGGTAAGTTTTGTACAAATTGCGGAACAAAATACGAAGAACCAGTTGTAGAAGAACCAAAAGAAAAACATTGTTCTAATTGTGGGGCAGTTGTAACTAGTAAGTTCTGTTCAGAATGTGGAACACCAGTAGAAGAATAATAAAAAAAGTAAGGAGTGTTAATTTATGAAATGCCCAAAATGTGGTAAAGAATTAAAAGAGGGTACAAAATTTTGCGTAGGATGTGGAACTAAATTAACAAATGCTGAAGAGAGTGTAAAAAAAGAAGTTGTTAATGAAGAAAAGGTAAAAGAAATAAAAGAAAAGGTTAATCAAAAAGTAGAAACAGTTAAGGAACAAGCAAAGAAAGCTGCTGATAGTGATTTTATGAAAATTGTATTAGCAACTCTAATGTTTTTAGTTAATATTTTACTAAAACCTATTAAAACATTAAAAGCAAAATTAGATTATTATAGTGAACCAAAAAATGGCTTTATTTTAGCAGGTGTTGTTGCTTTAGTAACAATGGTTATAAGAGTTTTCATCTCTTTTGTAATGGCTTTAATAAAGAAAAATTGTATTACTTCATGGACAGGTACAAAAACATGTTCAACAATAGGAGAAAACTTAAAAAATATTCCATGGATGGATATAACTTTAAAACATTTATTAGTTATTTTAATGGCAATGTTTATTATTGCTGGAATCTATTATATTGCAAGCTTGATTGTTAAGAAAAATACAAATTATATGAGATTAATTTCAATTGTAGCTGTATCTTTTATACCAGCTTGTGCTGCAATGTATGTTTTAAGTCCAATATTTGGATGGATAAATGTTCATTTAGGAGTTGTAGTTTCAATTATTGGATACGTTTATTCTTTAGTTGTATTCTTTACTGCTATGAAAGATGAAATTAAATTTAAAGATGCTGATACATGTGTATATTTCAATTTGATTTGTGCATCTATTATTTTAATAGGAGTTTATTTTTTAGGAGTAGCTATTGTAAATAATGTAGCAAATGATGCAACAAATAATATTTTAGGTTCAATTTCACTTAAATAATAAAACAAAAAGTTCATTAAATTTGAACTTTTTTTGTTTTTCTATAAGGTATCTATGATATAATTGTATTAAGATAGTTGGAGGTATTTATGGGCAAGAAAAAAAAGCGAAAAGAAGAAAAAAAATCCAATTCTAGCTTTAAAATTGAATTAATAGGTGTTTTATTGGTTGTTGCCTCTATTATAGGATTTGTGCCATATAACGGTGTTGTTGGCAATATAATAAAAGCATTTTCAATTTTTTTGTTTGGAGCATGGTATTGGATATTTTTGGTGTCCCTATTTTTGATTGGCGGGTACATGATTGTAAAAAGAGAATCGGTTAATTTTATAAATTTAAAATTAATAGGACTTTATATGATTATTTTAAGTATTTTGATATTTGCGCATTCATCATATATAAAAAATCAATTTAATGATGATGCCAATTTATTAGTAAATTTAGATGAAATGAAAGTTATTAAAGAAACAATAGATAATTTTATGGCTTCTATAAATGAAATAAAGGAACCAGTTGGTGGTGGTATAATAGGAGCAAGTGTTTCTGTATTGTTTTTTAATTTATTTGGTACTCAAGCAATATGGATAGTTGTTTTAACAATATTTATTTTAGGTTTTGTTCTTTTTACAGGATTTTCAATTGTCGATGCTATAAAGAATGCTTCGAATAAGGCAAAGGCACAAATGTTGAAATCTAAAGAGAAGAAAAATCAAAAAGCAATAGCAAAAGCAGAGGAAAAATTTGAAAAAGATATAAATAATAAAATAGTTGTATCTAGTGTTGATGAATTAATACATATTAATGATGAAAAAAATGAAGAAAAGGATTTAAATGAGGATAAGGAAAGTGAAATATTAGATAAACAAAATGATATTGCAAATGTGGCTATAAATGGTTGTGATATTGATAAACCATATATATATCCACCAATATCATTATTATCTAAGCCAGTAAGGGATTCAAAAAGCAAAGAAAATCAGGAAAGTATTAGACATAATATACCTATTTTAATTCAGGTATTAAGCGATTTTGGTATACAAGGTAAGGTGGTTGCTGCAAATATTGGTCCATCAGTTACTCAATATGAATTAGAAATTAAGGCTGGAACAAAGGTAAGTAAACTTTTAGGAATACATAGAGAGATTGCTCTTGCACTTGCTGCAAAAGAAGTTCGTATACAGGCTCCTATACCAGGAAAAAGTACAATTGGTATAGAAATTCCCAATAAAAGTATTTCTATGGTTTGTGTTAGAGATGTTTTAGAAAAAATCCCATCTTCATTAGATGGAAGTAAGTTATTAGTTACGCTTGGTAAGTCTATTGATAATAAGCCAGTTTGGTGTGAAATAAATAAAACTCCCCATTTACTTGTAGCTGGTTCTACAGGAAGTGGTAAATCAGTCTGTATAAATAGTATTATAGTTTCAATTTTAATGAGAGCAAAACCAGATGAAGTTAAATTGGTTTTAGTTGATCCTAAAAAAGTTGAACTTTCAATGTATAATGGAGTTCCACATCTGCTAGCTCCTGTTGTAACGGACCCTAAAAAAGCTAATATTGCTTTAAAGAAGATTGTTGTTGAAATGGAAAGAAGATATGATGCTTTTAGTGAAAGTGGAACAAAAAATATTGCTGGATATAACACTTA
This sequence comes from uncultured Bacilli bacterium, assembly GCA_934130045.1. Lineage (GTDB taxonomy): Bacteria > Bacillota_I > Bacilli_A > RF39 > UBA660 > CAJLIR01. The sequence goes on from CAKOXI010000012.1 coordinate 27,600, forward strand.
TGTTGAAAAGAAAAATGAAACGTTACCTGAAAGTGAAAAATTAAGAAAGATTCCTTATATTGTTGTTATTATTGATGAGCTTGCAGATTTAATGCTTGTAGCTGCTAAAGAGGTTGAAGATTCAATTATGCGTATTACTCAAATGGCTAGAGCTGCCGGAATTCACTTGATTGTTGCAACGCAAAGACCTTCAACTGATGTTATTACTGGTGTTGTAAAGGCAAATATTCCATCGCGTATATCATTTGCAGTTTCAAGTAGTATTGATTCACGTACCATTTTGGATATGACGGGAGCTGAAAAGTTATTAGGAAAAGGTGATATGTTATTTTTACCACAAGGAGAAAATACTCCACTCAGAGTTCAGGGTACTTTTATATCTGAGGAAGAAATTAGTGCTGTAGTAGATCATGTAATAAAACAACAAAAGGCAAGATATGATGAAACTTTATTGATGGATGATGAAGAAATGCATGCAACGACTGGAGTTGAAAATGATGCTTTAGAAACAGATGAACCATTATATAACGAGATTGTAGAATTTGTTGTAACACAAGGAAAAGCAAGTGCTTCACTTTTACAGAGAAGATTTAGACTTGGTTATAATAGAGCAGCACGTGTAATTGATCTATTAGAAGAAAGAGGAATAATAGGACCAAATAATGGTTCTAAACCACGAGAAGTTTTAATAAAATTAGAAAAAAAGGATGAATAATTTGCTTTATTAATATTTATATAGTATTATATATTATGTGGAGGTGCTTTATGAAAGAAAATAAGAAATTTGTACCATTTATAATTGGTGGTATAGTTATAGTATTAATAGTAATTATTTTAATATTATTTTTAGGAAAAGGAACAAAGGTAATAAAAAAAGGTAGTAAGGAAGAAATCAAAAATGTTTCTGAGTTAATAAAGGCAGAATATAATGATGTTGAATGCATTGATGATTGTAATTTCTTTTATGCTTACAAAGGCTCAGATGATTTAACAGGAATGCTTTATTTCTTTAATAATGAAGGAAAAAAATTAGGAAGTTATGACTTATCTAAGGTTGATCCAAAAGTAGTTGCAACAATGGATATAGAAGGTATTACTAAAAATTATTATATTATGAGTTATACAAATGTAGAAACATTTGATTCTAGTTATATTGCTTATAATATGAATGGGAAAGTAATTACTGAAGCTGATGATATAGAAGCTATTACAGAAAATTATTTTACAATTGAAAAAGATGACAAAAAGGCTTTATTGGATAATAAAGGAAAAGTTATTTATGAAAATGTTGATTATGTAAAAAACTATAATGATGAATATATAACTTTAAAAGTTAATGAAGTTGATAAAATAATTGATAAGAATGGTAATGAAATATTAAGTGGTTATACTATTGCAAAAGTAGTATTAAATGATAATGATGATATTGATTATTTAATTGTAAAAAATACTGAAGAATCTGTTTATTATTATTTTAATGTAAAAGAAGCTACAAAAAAAGGTGATGCATTTACTTCATATACTGAAGAAAATGATCAAATGATAATTTCTAAAAAAGTTGATTCAAAAACAAAAAAATTTATATTAAAATCTAATGGAGAACAGATAGAGTATAGTGAAAAATCTACAGAAACTAATAGTGATTCATATTATTCAGAAATAAAATCAAAAATAGATACAGAAAAATATCCAATTTTTTCATCAACTGTAAAACAAGAAAATCAAAATTATGTTTTAGTAGATAATAAAGAAGAAAATAAATTTGGTATATATGATATTAAAAATAATAGTTTTAAAGAATTAGGTACATATAAAGAAGGATCAAATCGCCGTTTAACATTAAAACAAATCACAACATATGATACTGATAGTGAAGCAAATGACATAATATTTTCGGTAGAATGTACTAGTTATTATTGTGATCATGATGTTCAATTTATATATAATTTTACACAAAATAAATTATTATTATCTAGAGATTCAGAAAAGGAATCTTTGATTTATTCAATTAAATTGTATGATAATAATTATTATGTTGTAAGAAACACAAGTTCTAAATTTGATGATTCAAGTAAATATGTTTTATATGATGATAATAATGAAAAAGTTATAGAAACTGAAAAAGACATAAAAATTATAGAGAATAGTGTTTTATATAATAGTTCTACAGTATCAGATACAGGTAATATTAATTTATATAGTTTGAAAGATAAAAAAATAATTAATCTTGATTCAGATAAAGATCCGTTATATGTTTCAAAGGAAAAATTTGGAAAAGAAGAACTATATCAATTTGGTGATGATAATAATACTTATTTGCTTACTAAAGAAGGCAAGTTGACTAAATTAGAAGGTAAAGTTAAATCTAGTGATAATATTGGTATTTATCTTTCAAATGATAAAAAAATATATTATTATAATGTATATAATGAAAAATTATCTTCTTATGAATTACAATCAAACGAATCTATAAATGGTAGTACTGGTCGTGAATTAGTACCATTTAGAAATGCTATTTTTGTTAATAATTCTTATGATAATCTATTTAAGGTTATTGGTGTTGATAATAAAGTATTATTAGAAAAGAAAAATTTACAAATATATTCAGTTGAGACTGATTTAAATGGAAATGTTATAATTACAGTTGTTGATAAGGATGATAATAAAGGTATTTATATAGCAAAATAGGTTAAAAAGTAAATAGTATGATTTTCTATTTACTTTTTTCTTTAAAATATGATTAATTTGAATTTTGGTAAAAAATCTTTATAATATTTTGAACTAAAGAGTAAATGTTTATAAAAAAGTAATAAAATATGGATTATATATATTTTTTATTGTATAATTATTACAGTAGTAGGAGTTGATATAATGCCAAAAAGTGTATTTGAAACATTGAATTGTCCAAATTGCCATGGAGAAGTTGAATTAGATAAAGATCAAGAATATGGTTTTTGCAAATATTGTGGAACTAAACTTCAAAATACTAATTTTAAAATAGTTAAAGGAAATATAAAAATAGATAGGGAAAAGGATTATGAAAATTATTTAATTATTGCAAGAAGAGCATTAAATGATGATGATTATGAAACTGCTGAGAGATATTATGATATGATGTTACAAATCAATCCTAATAGTTATGAAGCCTTATTTTATAAAAATTATTGTAATGTTAGAAATAGTAAGATTACTGAAATTAGAGGATCAATAGCTAAAATAAATAATTGTCTAGAATCTGTATTTAGATTAATGAAAAATGATCTAACTGGTTATAGTTTGGAGCAGGCAATAAAAAAAATTAGTATTGATGCAGATGATATAATAATTTTATTAGTAAATAATTATAAAAATTTTTATGATGAAATTGATTTACAAATTAGAAATAATTATAATCAGGAATATATAGATGTATATTTTGAGGGAAAAAATGCCGAGGAACATTTGGTTGATTTGTTGTTAGATTTTTTTTCTGATATTGATTGGGTTAAGAATAATGTTGCAATAATATTAAGTAATGCAAATGAGTTGCACATATCATGTATTCCTAAGTTGGAAAAAAAAGAATTAAATATAAATTTAATTCATGAAAGAACAGAAAAAATAAAAAAATATAATCCAAATTATGTTGAACCTGCAATTAATAAAGGCGGTTGCTATGTTGCTACATCGGTATATGGTTCGTATGATTGTCCACAAGTATGGACTCTTAGAAGATATAGGGATAAATATTTGGCATCAACATGGCATGGGAAAATTTTTATACATGTATATTATACAATTAGCCCCACAATCGTAAAATACTTTGGTAAAACCAAGTGGTTTAGAAAATTTTGGCAAAGTAAATTAGATAAAATGGTTGAAAAATTGATTAAACAAGGATATGAATCAACACCATATAATGATATAGATTGGTATTAATGGCTAAATGAAATAATGAATATTTTAATACAATAAATGAAAATATCAAATATTTAATCGAGATAATAAATTGTAAAAGTAATATATTAATGAATGTTAGTTTAATAATAAAAAATTAAAACACACTTCAAAAAAATTTAATAATTTTATAAATTTTTACAAATAAAATTTATAAAAATCAACATATTTAATTTTATTAAGCTTTTTTGTGTTGCTAAAGTTTATATAAAAATATTGTAAAAATGAAGCTTAAAATAATTAGTACTTGATTTTATTATATATTTATGATAAATTAATATAAGTTGGGAGGTATATAATGTGCAAATTTTATTAATTATTGTATCATTATTAATTATCGCAATTGTTTTATTACAAAGTGGAAAATCTGAAGGTGCATCAAATGTTATATCTGGTGGAAATGATAACCTATTTGCAAATAGAAAAGAAAGAGGCGGAGAGTTATTTATTACAAGACTTACTGCCTGTTTAGGAATTGCTTTTTTTATTATCTGTATTATTATGAATAAGTAATTTATCAATATGATAAATTTTTTTATTCAAGATGATAATGTAATAAATTATAATGATATAGATGAGAAAAAAAGCGAAATTAAACTTCAGAAAACAGAAAATTCTTACTTTATGATATACGAATTTCAAAAACAATTATATACTAATGATAATAATATTTATTATGTTGTTTTAGCTCGTCTTTCTGTAAATAACCAAAGTAATTGGAAAAGTGTATATAAAGCATTAGAGGAAAATATATTATCACTTATTAAAACTTATACTTTACCATTTGATTTTCTAAAAAAAAGAAAATTATATGATAAAAAATTGGAATTATTAATATTTAATAATAATAATATAAATAATATTATTACTAATATTGAATTTACACAAGAGGGATTTGATTTAATTACCAATAAATTTTTGTTTACTAATGGTAGAATAGAAAGAACCTTTAATTTTGATAATAATTATAATTATTTTGATAATTTAATAAAAAATCAAGATAAATTAATTTTTAATAAAATAGAGAATTACTATTATAATTATTTTTTAACTGATTATGAATTAACCCATATGAATTTACAACAAATTATGGGATATGTTGATTATAATAAAAATAGATTAGAAAATATAATTATAGGATGTCCTAAAAACATTCAAGATGAATACTTTAAAATTAATAATTGGCAAGATGAAAATCGTTTTTTAGTTACATTTGTAGATTCACAAATTGAGTTAAATAAAAATCACACAAAAAAATAATACTTGGCTATATATCAAGTATTATTTTATATTTTCTTGCCCAATAACTAAATTGGTATAAATAAGCTAGTAATTGTGGACCTGTCATTAATTGACCAAACCATGGATTTTTAAATGAACTTCCATTTGATTCTATTAAATTAGTTAAAGAATTTTTATCAAATATTTTATAGAGAATTGAATTTTTATTTTTCAATTCTTTTTTTAATAATTTTTTTACTATTTTTGTGTATTTTGGATTATGAGTTTTAGGATATGGATTTTTTTTTCGTTCAACAATTTCTTTTGGTAATAACTCTTTGAAAGCATCTCTAAGTAAACATTTTTCTGTTCCATTATAAAGTTTATATTCAAATGGAACATTCCATAAATATTCTATTAATTCTGTATCAGCAAAAGGCACTCTTGCTTCTAGCGATGCTCTCATTGTCATTCTATCTTTTCGCTCAAGTAGTGTAGGCATAAACCATATCATGTTTATATAGAATAAATTTTTATATTTTTGTTCATTTTTATTTTTGCATTTAGGAACTTCTTTTAATGTTTCCATGTATTTTGTTTCTATATATTTTTTTAAATTTAATTTTTCTTTTAAATCTTTATTTAATAAATTATTTCTTTCATCTATACTGTCTATCCAAGGAAAGTATTTTCTATTTCTAATTTTTTCATTATAAAACCATGGGTATCCACCAAAAATTTCATCAGCACATTCACCGGATAGGGCAACTTTAAATTTCTTTTTTATTTGTTTACTAAACCAATAAAGAGATGAGTCTATATCTGCCATTCCTGGATAATCTCTTGCAATAACACTTTGTTTTAAATATTTAGCAAGCTTTTTTTGACTTATTACTTTATAGTTATGTTTTGTATTAAATGTTTTACTCATAAGGTTAATAAAATATTTATCACTTGAAATTTGAAATTCGTTGGCTTTAAAATATTTTTGATTATCTTCATAATCAATTGAAAAAGTATTTAAATTTTCAAGTTCCCTGCTACATACAGCGCTTATTATACTGCTATCTAAACCACCACTTAAAAGTGTACATATATTAACATCAGAAACCATTTGTCGCTTTATTGAATTTGTTAATAATTTATTTACTTTTTTAGTGCATTCTATATAATTATCAGAAAAATCATTTTCTTTTACTTGCCAATATCTTTTTATATAAATATTATTATTTTCAAATTTTAAATAATGAGCTGGTCTTAACTCAAATATATTTTTAAAAATTCCGCTACCTGGAGTTTTAGATGGACCTAAAGCTAATAATTCTTGAAGTGAATTTTTATCTATTATTGGTTTTACCAAATCATTTTTTAGTAATGCTTTTATTTCTGACGCAAATAAAAAATTATCTCCTATTTTAGTATAAAAAATTGGTTTTACTCCAAATCTATCTCTACCAATAAAAATATTTTTACCATCATAAATTACGAATGCATATATACCTTCTAATTTATCTAATATTTTTTCTTTATATTCAATATAACCTTTTAATATAACTTCTGTATCACTTTTAGTTGAAAAACTATAGTTTTTATTTTCTAAATCATTACGTAGTTCACTGGTATTATAAATTTCACCATTATAAACAATGGTATAATTTTTATAACTCATTGGTTGTTTTCCATTTTTTAAATCAATAATTGAAAGTCGTTGATGACCGAGTAATATATTTTTATTATATAAATATCCTGACTGATCTGGTCCACGATATTTTAATGTTTTAGTCATTTTCCTTATAACACTTTTTTCTTTTAATAAATTACGTTTTGGATTATACCAACCTACAAAACCACACATATAAATACCTCCATGGTTTAATATATGAAAAAAAATATAATAGGTTACTGGTACATATTTAAATTATGTTCATATATTATAATGTGAATGTTTTGGAGGAATATATGAATTGTTTAATTTTAGGTGGAGATAAAAGATATTTAGAAATTATTAATGATTTTGTAAAAAAGGGATATGGTGTAGATATTGTAGGTTATAAGGATAAAATAGATGGTACTAAAAAAATAGAATATAATGAAATTAATATAAATAAATATGATTTGATATTATTACCAGTTAATGGAGTAGGTGATAATTTCGTTATAAAAGCTCAAGAAGAATTTCAAATAGATATAAATTTTTTTGATAATGTAAAAAAAGATTGTCTTATTTTTTCAGGTATTAATTCTAAATGTTTAAATGAAATGATTAGTAGAAGTAAATTAAATGTTACTTTTTTAATGAGTGATAAAAATGTAATAAAAGAAAACGCTATAAGTACAGTTGAAGGAATTATATCTGATATCATTGTTAATACAGATATTACCATTAATAATAGTAAAATAATGGTTATAGGTTATGGTAACATTGGATCATATTTAGTTGATATTTTAAAAGGGTTAAATGCAGAAGTTTATGCGAGTATTATTGATGAAAAAGATAAGCAAACATTAAATAAAAAACAAATAAAACATGTTTTTTCATCTAATGAAAACGAAATGCAGAAAATATTACCATCAATGGATATTATAATTAATACAGTACCATCTCTAGTTTTAAATGATAATTATATAAATTATATAAAGAAGTCGTGTTATGTATTAGATATTTCTTCATATCCACATGGCATAGATCAAAAATATTTGAATGAACAAAATATTAAAAATAAAATTTATTTAGGGATACCATCTATTGTTGCACCAAAAACTGCAGGTAAAACATTACTAAAAAAAATTAATTATATAGTAGGAGGAAATTGATTTGAAAAAAATTGGTTTTGGTATAACTTCATCATATTGTACGATTGGCGAAGTTATAAAACAAATTAAAATTTTAAAAGAAAAAGGTTACGATGTTATACCTATCGCATCACCAGGTATTGTGTCTGAAAATACAAGATTTGGTAATTGTGATGAAATAGTATACGCAATTGAGGAAATAACTGGTCATAAAATTGTTTCAACAATTATTGAAGCAGAAAAATTTGGACCAAGTGAAAAACTTGATTTACTTGTTATTGCGCCAGCAACAGGAAATTTTGTGGCTAAGTTAGCTAATGGCATTACAGATACACCTGTTACAATGGCAACTAAGGCAACACTAAGAAATTCTAGTCCAATAGTAATTGCTATATCTACTAATGATGGGCTAGGGATGAATGGTAAAAATATTATGACACTTTTAAATACAAAAAATATATATTTTGTGCCATTTGGTCAAGATAATTATGAAAAAAAACCAAATTCTTTAATCGCACATTATGATTTATTATTAAATACTATAGAATGTGCTTTAGAAAATAAACAAATTCAACCAGTATTAGTTGATTATCAGAAAGTTTTAAAAAAATAAAAGAATAAAATTCAAATTTTTATTCTTTTTTCATTTTTTTTAATATATTAATTAAAATTAATATTGTTAAACTAATACCTGATATAATTATACCTAATTTTAAATATGGAATAGTATATTTTATTTTTATATTATGTTTTCCACTTGGAATATCAAAGCTTAAGAAGGCATTTGCTAATTTTTTGGTATTAACTTTTTGGTTATCTATATATACATTAAAACCTGGATCATAATTAAGTGATGTAAATGCAGTCATATCTTTATCGGTTTCAATTATACCTTCAATATAATTATCTTTATAATTTGTAATAGCAATAGAATTTTTATTTAATATATTGTAAAAGTCTATAAATTTACCATGATTCATTGTATATGCATATAATGTTACTATATTTATATCTGGTGTTAAATAAAATTTAATATTTACTGTATCACCTTCATTATAATAACCAATATCTGTAATGTAAGGTTCATTAGTAGTTACTGAGTAAAATTCATTATTGACAAAATATCCACTTAAATTATAGCTTTCAACATATAAATATATATTACCAGAAGTTTTAGCAGTTATACCTAAATCTATATAATTAGATTTTTCCATTTCATTATTAATAATCATATTATTATTAAAGGTAAAAGTATTTTGATTTTTATCATAATTGATTTCTAGTTTATCAAATATATTTTCTATATTAGTTGCTTTATATACGAAGTCTTGTTGATTTAAAAATGGATTTGCGTGATTATATTCCCAGTTATTAATATTATTTTCTACTGCAATAATAGGACTTAAAAAATAATTATTTTCATAAATATTATTATAATTAATCGTGTTAAAATATGAGTAATAGTTATTAGTTTTTGTATTAATAAGATATTTTATAGACATTAAACTATTGTAAATAGGTGTATTTAATTTATAATAATAACTATTAATATCATTGCCAGCAATTCCTAATAATTTTTGTGCTTTTGCCATATTTTCATAAGCTACTGAAGAAAATATTGATATTCCCTTATAATCATACCAAGCACCATCATTTAATGTTTGATTAAAATCTTTTTCTATTCTATAAAAACTATTGTCATTATTTTTTATATAATTAATTGTTGAATTAACTTGAACATAATTATCCATAAAATTATTTTTATCATGATCTATATCCCAGTTAAGATTAATATTTAAAATAATATCGACGACAACTAAAAATAAAATACCATATTTATATAAATTATTGTTATTTAATTTATATAATAAAATTAAAATTACAAATCCTATTAATAACAAAATATTAGTGTCAAATGAAAAAGAAGATAAAAAATTAGTTAAATTAGAATATAAGCAAAATAATCCTAATATAATAGCTAAGCTAAGTAAATATTTTATTTTAAGTTTATCAATTTTTAATAAAGAATAAAAAGCAATAATATTTAATATAAAAACATATATAAAAGAATATCTAAATGGCAAATCATTTGGAGTATGAAATCCATGCCAAATAAAGTCTAGTGGTACATATAAAAAACTAATAAATAGAATCAAAATAAATAGACTAGCCATAATTTTATCTTTAAGTTTTATATCACTATTAAAATAAAATAAAATTACTAATAAAAAAACAATAATACCACTTGAAATATTTGGTAAAAAATAATCTTGTGATGAAAAAACTATAGAATTTGTTAATGAAAAATGATTTGATAAAAAATTTATAATATTAAAATTAAAATTTTTGTAGAAAGTAAATTTATCACCAGTAGCTGATATTGATGATAATGAACTTGCATAGGGTAAAATCATAAATGCAGCGAGTGAACCTGCTAGAATAGATGAGAATGTAAATACAAAAATTTTTTTTAATAATTGTTTTCTAGTTAGATTTTCTTTAAAAATTAAATAAATAATAAAGAAAATACATGAAAAAATACATAGCATATAAGTTATAAAGTAATTGGATATAATACTTAAAAATAAAGAAATAATATATAGATTAAATTTATCTTCATCAATAATTTTTTTTATACCTAAAGTAATAAGTGGTAAAAATAAAAGCCCATCTAGCCACATAATATTCCAGTAAAATGCAACAAAGTAGCTAGAAAATGCATAAGATAATCCAAAAATAGTAATTAAAATAGAATTTTTATTAAAAGATTTCTTTAAAAAATATGCCATTGTAACACTACTAATTATTATTTTTAGACTAATTATTATTGAATACGATGTTACTATATCATCTCTTTTAAAAAATAACATAATAATATTAAATGGACTGGATAGGTAATTATAAAAATTTCTAAATATAGGTAATCCTAGTCCAGTATTAAAAGAATATATTAAGTTATAGCCATTTTTTATTCTATCATATAATTCAGCTAATAAAGGACCATATTGGTGATAAAAATCAACTGTTAAGAGAGTGTTTTTTCCAAAAGGCGCTACACTTTTCACCAAAAAAATTATGATAAATAAAAAAATTGATATAAAAAAAGTTAACCATATATATTTATTTTCACCAAAATTTTTTGAAAGTTTATTTATTATTTTCATTTTAACAACTCCATATTCTATAATAATTTTATATAATTTATTTAAAAATGTAAAGATTTATATTATTATCAAATGCTAAATAAAATATATAAAATTTTATAAAGATAATGCAATTTACTATTATTTTTGATATTATATTAATTAGGTGATTTTTATGTTGTATTCTTCTATAGATAATAAAAAAATAAAAGATATAAAAAAATTGGAAACAAAAAAATATCGTGATAAAACAAATACTTTTTTAGTTGAAGGGGAACATCTTGTATTAGAGGCTTATAAAACTGGTTTTTTGAAAGAATTAATATTAGAACAGGATAAATTGTTTCCTTTAAATGTTGAAACAAATTATGTTACTAACAATGTATTAAATTATATAACTAGTTTAGAAACTCCCCAAGATGTACTAGGTATTTGCAAACAAAATAAATCTAATAGTATAAATGGTAATAAAATATTAATACTTGATGGTATTCAAGATCCAGGTAATTTAGGTACAATAATAAGAAGTGCTGTTGCTTTTAATATTGATACAATTGTTTTAAGTAATGATTGTGTAGATATATATAACCCTAAAGTAGTAAGAGCAAGTCAAGGTTTAATTTTTCATATAAATATATTAGTTACTGATTTAAAGAGTATAATATCCGAGTTAAAAGAAAAAAGTTATAAAATAATTGGTACTAAAGTAACTCATGGAAAAAGCTTAAAAAGTATTGAAAAATTAGAAAAATTTGCTATAATAATGGGAAATGAAGGTAATGGAGTTAGAGAAGAAATATTAGAACTTTGTGATGAATATTTATATATAGATATGAATCATAATTGTGAAAGTTTAAATGTTGGTGTGGCAACAAGTATTATTCTTTATGAATTAGATAAGTAGGTGAGTTATGAATTATTTATTAGTTGGTAAAATAGTAAATACTCATGGTATTAAAGGAGAAGTAAAACTTATTTCTAGTTTTGAAAGAAAAGATTTAGTATTTAAAAAAGATTTTAATGTATATATTGGCAAAAATAAGGAACAGCAAGTTATTAATTCATATAGAGTACATAAAAATTTTGATATGATTACATTTAAAAATATTTTAGATATAAATGAAGTTTTAAAATACAAAAATGAATTTGTTTATATAAATAGAAATGATTTAAATAGTAGTATTATATTAAAAGATGATTTTATAGGTTATAGTGTTATATATATGAATAAATGTATAGGTATTCTAGATTCTTTCTTTTCAAATAAAATATATGAAATAATGGTGATTAAAGGCGAAAAAAAAGAATATTTAGTGCCATATCTAAATAATTTTATTGAAAAAATTTGTAATAACCAAAAACAAATATATATAAGGAAGTTAGAGGG
>CAKOXI010000013.1 GCA_934130045.1 uncultured Bacilli bacterium
TTAAAATAATTTTATCATTATATTATATAAGGAGATGACATATGGAAATTAATATTAGAAAAAATATTGAAAATAACTTTAGCAATTCAAATGAAGAAGAAATTAAAAATTCAATTAATGATGCCATTCAAGAACAAGACGAAATAACCCTACCAGGATTAGGAGTTTTTTTTGAAATTCTTTGGAATAACTCTAGTGAGAGTGAAAAAGAAACAATTGTAAAAAAAATACATAATAAAATAAAAGGTTAAAAACCTTTTATTTTATTATAAAACTTACACCTTTTCTTTCATTTTTAACAATAATTTCATATCCAAGCAATCCAACTGTTTTTCTAATAATAGAAAGCCCTAAACCAAATTGTCCTTTCATGCCTTTAGTATAAGGAGTGAATATATTATCTAAGACACTTTCATCAATATTTGGTCCATCATTATAAAATACAATTTTACCATTTTTTATAGTTATTTTTATTTCTTTATTTGCGTATCTTATAAAATTATTTAATATATTATCAATAATAGTTTCCCACATATCATATGTACCTTTATATAAGGTATTTTTATCAGATATAATGATATTAAATTTTACATCATTTCTTTGTACTTTAAATTTTTCCACACATGAATTTAAAATTTGTGATAAATCAACTTGCGAATTTTTATAATTATCATAATCTTTTAAATAGTTTAATTTATTTAAATATAGTAAGGAGTGTACTTTAATTTCTAATTTATTTATTTGTTCTTTTATTATTTTAAAACAATTTTGACTAGTTTCTACACCATCATCAACTGCTTCAATATATGATTTTATCACTGTGAGAGGAGTTTTAAAATCATGAGAAATATTTTGATACATCTGATTTTTATATTCTTCTTCTTTTTTTAAATGAACTTTCATATCATCGATTGCTTCAGATAAAACTTTTAATTCATCATCTACGTCATAACTATAATTATCAATGTAGTCATCATTGTCTAAATTATCTATCTTGTTTTTTAAATGTTCTATTTTTATAGCTAAATTACTAGCCCATAAAACAAGTAAAGCTGAAATAGATAAAAGAGTAATAAATAATATAGGATATATAGTAAATAAAATATCTTTTCTAATTTCTAAAATATAATTATTAGTACAAAGTGAAACCCTATAATCATTGGTAGTTTTCATCGTATAATAATAATATGTTTTGGAATTATATCTAAATTTACCATATTCACTATCTATTTTATCTAATACATCATTATAATTTAAATCAATTATTTGATCAAAATTTGAAGAAGTTAATATTAATCCATCTTCTCTTTTATAAATGTAAACAATATCATTTGATAAAACATTTTTATTAATATCATTATCAATAAAATCAAGTGGTTGTTTCAGATATTGATATATATTTTTTTCATATATTGGAACTAATAATTTAGGTAATAATATTATTAAACTCAAAGATATAATTCCAACAATAATAATTCCAATAGTTATTAATTGTTTTAATAAATTATCTTTTAATTTTCTCATACTAATCTATACCCAAATCCATAAATAGTATTAATTTTTAAACATGGTAATTTTTTTCTTAATCTTCTTACCAAATCATCTACAACCCTATCACTACCAAAATAATCATTTCCCCAAACATTTTTTAAAATATCCTCGCGGCTAAACGATATTTTTTTATTATTTATAAAAAGTAACAACAAATCAAATTCCAAAGTAGTTAGCTCTATTTCATTACCATCATTAAAAACAACTCTCTTATCTGTATCAATTTCATATACATCATAGATTATTTTGCTAGAGCTTTTATATACTCTTTTTATAATATTATTTACCCTTAAAACTAATTCTTTTGGGGAATATGGTTTAGTAATATAATCATCACTTCCCAGTTCTAAACCAATTATTTTATCTAAATCTTGATCACGTGCTGAAGTAAAAATAACAGGTACATTACTATTTAATTCTTTTATTTTTTTTATTAAATCATATCCACTAATAGAATCACCTAACATAATATCAATTATCCATAAATCATAATTATTATTAATATGTTCTAAAGCAGTAACCCCATCATAAAAACTATCAACATTATATTTTTCTCTTTCAAGATAAGATTTTATTAAATTATTTAAATCCTTCTCATCTTCTACCAAACAAATATTGTACATAACTACACCTCAATTTATAGTATATCACAATTTACATTTATTTTTTAATCACCTCATTATTTCATCTTTTCAAATCTTTTTTTCTACTATGACCACCTCCAACTGTAATCATTATAAAAAATAAATATGTATAAAATTTGATAAAAATATGGGAAATTATGGGAATAAAAAAAGTTCAAATCTTAATAAGATTAACCTTTCTAAATTATTTTTTTATTGTGATTACTGGACGAACGCCAAATGCATAATCACCAGTAAAATTGTTCAAGAGGCCAGTAGGAACGACACTGCGTGATTCTTTAACACGGAAAGTATACTCGCCAGAGTATGTAGCCATTGTCCACCAAATTCCATCTGATCTACCACATTTGTTAGAATTGCAATATAACCAATCCGCATAATTACTATCACTAGATAATCTTATTATTCCCGATATATTTGGATAATTTGAATCTGCTTTACTATAATATGGACTTAAATTAAAATATTCTAAAAATGTCATTAATCTTACATAATCTGTTTCATAACTATTACAACTTGCTTCACTTATTTTTTCTATTTCTGTTTTTAAATATCCTCCATATGTGGATTTATTATCTCCACGTGATGGATCGATACACACTTTCACCGGTACTATTTCATTTGATATTTTATTTTTTAATTCTGGGTACAATGTATTTTTTAAATAACTATTTATCAATGATTTATCCCAACTATATACATAATATGTACCATTATATGTACAATTACTACTACTTCCACAATGTGCCATTTCACTATTATTACCCAATTGATTTGCATCCATAAGTAGTGTAACTTTTCCTTCATCATCACCTATTACATGCCAGTTATATCCAGCGAAATTTGTTATTGACTCTCCTGATGTATATTTTCTACTTTCTAATTTATCTTTAGTTGTTTGATTATCATCATTTTTATTTTCATTTTCACAACTTACTTTTTCATTATCATTTGGATAATTACAGGTAAAACCATTTATTTGTAAATCATTTACTTTAATAGTTTGTCCACCATTACTTACAAGTATTTCACCATTAATTGGTTTGCTGCCTTTAAAATTTAATTCTTCTAAACCTTCTAAATTATAACCATCTAATTTTGTATCTAATTTACATCCATTACTATCACAATTAAATTTTATTTCTTCATTTGGAAAACTACCTTCATTTTTTAACATGAAATTAGCCACATATGTATCAACTGATTTTACTATTCCATATGTTGAATCTTCAGCAGATGATAATCTTGCCTTATTTAATATTTTAATTATTTGGGGAACTGCTATT
The DNA here is from genome assembly GCA_934130045.1 of uncultured Bacilli bacterium. Classification (GTDB taxonomy): domain Bacteria; phylum Bacillota_I; class Bacilli_A; order RF39; family UBA660; genus CAJLIR01. The sequence goes on from CAKOXI010000013.1 coordinate 3,482, forward strand.
AAAGCAATTATCGCTAATATTACTATTACTGCAAGTAATTCAATAAGAGTAAATCCTTGCCTTTTTGATAGTTTATTTTTTAAATTTTTCTTGATTTTACAAATAATTAACATTTTTATTACCACCTTTTATATTATAAATTTTAACATTTTTAAAAAAATTTAACAATTATTCTTCACGATTTTCTATTGCTACACGTTGAACTACGGCTAGTGAACACATCAAGCAAATATTAAATGAACCACCATAAGATAAAAATGGTAAAGGTACACCCGTAAGTGGTATTACACCAAATAAACCACCTAAATTAAAGAATATATGCATAAAAATATAAACTGCTACTCCAAGACAAATATATTTACCTCTAATTGTATTAGATTTGCTTGAAATTGTTAATATTCTTCCAATCACCAATGCATAGCATAAAAATATTATAAAAGCAGAAATTAATCCCCATTCTTCTACAAAAATAGCAAATATAGAATCAGTATGAGGTTCAGAAATATAAGAATATTTTTGTTGGCTTTTACCAATTCCAAGACCAGTTAGTCCACCATTATTAATAGCAATAAAGGCATTACATACCTGATATCCGCCATCATAATAATTTTTACAAGGATTAAAAAAATCAAATCTGGATTTTTGAGCATCAGTAAAAAATGAACCACTTCTAGCTATTACTGCAACCACAAATATAACTGCTGCAATCAAAAGCACTCCTATAGTTTTTAATTTTTCTTGCTTCAAAATAGGACTTGCTAAAAACATTACTCCAAAAACAGTTAATAAAATCATCATTGTACCAAAATCTTTTTGAATAAATATTATTAAAGGAACAGCTATTCCAATAACTAAAATAAGGGCAATAATTTCATAATGTTTTAACATTTTATTTCTTAATTTTTTATAAAATGTTTCAAATAAAACTGCTAAATTTACAATTATAATCAATTTTGCAAATTCACTAGGTTGAAATCTTATACCAAAAATTTCTATCCAATTTTGAGCACCTTTATGATAGGCACCATAAAAAAGTAAATATAAAAGTATAACGACAATTGCAATATAAAAAAGTGGAATCCATTTTTTATAATTTTTTGTATTTATAAATAACAAAAATATAGAAAAAAATAAACCTATTGAAAGCATTATAACATGTTTATAAAAGTAATAATACAATGTTACTTCATTATTTATAGCCTCTCTACTAGAAGCTGTAACTATATTAAAAAGACCAAATAGAAACAAGAAAATTGTTACAAATAATAAAGGTTTATCCATCTTACTAAATATATCTTTTGTTTTTTTTAAAATCATATTCAAGTTGCATCACCTATTATTAATAATATCATAAAATTTAAAAAAAATATAGAAATAAAAAAAGAACACAAAAAGTGTTCAATTAATATTTAAATGGTGAAACACGTGGTTCATTACTTTCATTATTTTTAGAATTATGTGATAATTCATTTAAAACTTCCCCTTGCATTCCTTGCATATTTTGCATTTCATTTAATTTCTCTGTTAATGCTTTAATACACTCAAGCATCAATTTATTATCAGCTGAGAGTTTATCTATTTTTTCACTCAATTCCATAATCATCATTTGGGTTTCATTCATAAAAAATCCTTCTTTCTATTTTCATTAACTATAAAATATCAAAAAAATTAATTTTTTTCAATAATTTATATTTTTTTTACAAAAATTGTACATTTGTATTAGCAAATTTATAAAATTTTAATAAAATATAATGAATAATAGATAGGAGGGATAATATGTATTACTATGGTGGATATCAAGGTTATGGTAGTGGTTGCTGCGGATACGGTCAAGGCGGATATGGCTACGGTGCAGGATATGGTGCTGCAATTATATTAGTTCTATTTATTTTACTAGTAATAATTATAGGTGCTAGATCATTTGGCGGTAACGGTTGTGGAAATAACTAAAAAGGAAATTTCTTCCTTTTTTCTTTTTATATAAATATTTAATAAAACTCTTTATAAATCAATAATTTTTTGATAAAATATAACTTGTGGAGTTGATGTATATGTTTAAAAAGTTAGATATACTTGATGAAAAAGATAAAAGATTAAGAATGAAAAGTGTTGATGCTACATTTCCTTTAGAAAAAGAAGAAAAAAAATTAATTCAACAAGCCATAGATCATTTAACTTATAGTCAAATTGAAGAATATGAAAAAAAATATAATCTACGTCCTGGTATGGGACTAGCATTTCCACAACTTGGAATAAATAAAAGAATTATTATAATCGTTAACGAAGTTGATGATGGATTGTTTGATAATTATGTAATGATTAATCCAAAAATTGTTAGCCATTCAGTTGAAATGATTGCAGCAGAGGCTGGTGAAGGTTGCCTAAGTGTTAATAGAGAGGTTGAAGGACACGTACTAAGATATGCTAGAGTTACTGTTGAAGGATATGATGAAGATGGTAATAAAATTAGTGTTAGAGCAAGAGAAGATTTATCAATTGCCTTTCAACACGAAATAGATCACTTAGATGGTATATTATTTTATGATAGAATTGAGAAAAACAAAAAATTCTATACAGAAGATGAAATAAGATTAATATAAGGAGAGATTAAACAAATGAAGAAATTATTAAAATTTGCACTATTTATTTTTTTAGCTTTTTTATGTCCTATATTAATTTATAATTCAGCTAGTAAAATAGAAACATTAGAAGAACAAGATAGTATAATTGATAAACAATTAAAATTAGAAAATGATTTTTTAAGCGATATAGAAGAATATACCTTTGAAAATCCTAAAGTAATATTAAATCCATATGATATCTCACCTCTTACTGCTCTTGTTATTTTTAAAACAAATGATTTAACTACCCCTACTGTTACAATAAAAGGAAAAGATGAATTAACTACATATGAACACACATTTAATCAAGATAATATGCATATATTACCTATTTATGGACTTTATGCTGATACAGAAAACGAAATAACTATTACAATAAATGGAAAAGAAAAAACATTAAATATTAAAACTGATAAATTACCAGATAATATAGCAAAACCAACTAAAGTTACAGCTATGAAAGATAAACTAAATGATGATTTATATTTTTTTACACCATCTAGTGATGGATATACAGTAGCTTATGATGTAAATGGTGATGTAAGATGGTACTTAAATGATACATTTATCTGGGACATTCAAAGATTAAAAAATGGGCATATTCTTCTAAGTAGCAATAGACTAATAAATAATCCATACTACATGACAGGTTTAATGGAAATGGACTTACTAGGAAAGGTATATTATGAATATAAATTACCTGGTGGATATCATCATGATGTTTATGAAATGCCAAATAATAATCTATTAGTTGCAAGTGATAATTTTGAAAACGGTACAGTTGAAGATTACGTAGTAGAAATAGATAGATTAACAGGAGAAATAGTAAAGACATTTGATTTAACTAAGATTTTACCTACAGAAGAAGGTAAAAGTGAAAACTGGGTATCATATGATTGGTTTCATAATAATTCAGTTTGGTATGATGAATCAACCAATTCTATTACACTATCAGGAAGACACATGGACGCTATCGTAAATATTGATTATAAATCTGGATCTCTTAATTGGATAATTGGGGATTCAACAAATTGGTCAGAGGAATATAAAAAATACTTCTTTACACCAAAGAATGAAAATTTTGATTGGCAATGGAGCCAACATGCAGCAATGATCTTACCAAACGGAAATGTTTTTGTTTTTGATAATGGTAATAATCGTTCTAAGATAGAAGAAAAATATATAGATGCTGAAAATAATTATAGTCGTGGTGTTATATTTAAAATTGACACAACTGACATGACAATTGAAACTGTTTGGGAATATGGAAAAGAAAGAGGAAAAGATTATTATTCCCCATACATATCAGATGTAGATTACTTAGGTGAATCTCACTATATAATTCACTCTGGAGGACATAGTGTTGTTGATGGAAAAGTATCAAACCAACCAGCGGGATTTAACAATGTCGATTCACTAAATAGTATCACTACAGAATTGTTAAATGATGAAATTATATTTGAAATTGAACTTCCAACTAATAATTATAGAGTTGAAAAATTAAATCTATATTCTAAAGATATTTATTCACCATATGTTGGAAAAGAAGTTGGTAACATGGGAATAACAAAAGCAAATAATAAAAGACAAATAATAATTTTCCCTAAAGATGGAGATAAAATTATAGAAAAATACAATATATCATTTACAAAAGAAAAAGATAGACTTGTATTTAATGGTACTTTTACAAAAGAAGATAAAGTTACAATAATTTTAAATAGATTAAGTAGTCAAAAAAATTATGATGTCATAATTTCAAAACGCCCATATACAGCTATGTGTGTAGATTTATTTAATGACAATAATGAAACAGATACAATAAATATTACAAAATATATAAATGATTTATCCCTTACTGATAGATATGAAATATATTTAAAAATCAATGGTAAAATATATAAAATGAATAAAGCTGTTAATTTTAAATAAAAGTACTTAATAGGTACTTTTTTTACTAAAAGGAGAATTTATGAATGAACAAGAATTAATAAAATATTATAATAAATTTAACGAAGAAAAAAGATTAAATACAAGACATGGACAGGTTGAGTTTTTAACATCAATTAAATATATAAATCATTATTTAAAAGAATTTAAAAATCCGAACATTATAGATATAGGGGCAGGAGCTGGAAAATATTCTAAATATTTGAAAGATAATGGATATAATGTAACTGCAGTTGAACTAATTAAACACAATGTAAGAAAAATTGAGGCATTAAATTTAAATATTGAAGTTATACAAGCTAATGCCATAGATTTAAAAAAAATAAAAGATGAATCTTATGATATAACCCTACTTTTTGGACCAATGTATCATTTAATTTCAAAAGAAGAAAAAATATCTGCATTAAATGAGGCAAAAAGAGTAACAAAAAAAGGCGGTATTATTATGGTTGCCTACTGTATGAATGATTACGCTATTATAACTCACGGATTTAAAGATAATAATATAATATCTTGTATTAAAAATGGTGAATTAGATGAAAATTTTCATTGTACACCTAAAAAAAGTGATTTATATAGTATGGTTAGATTAGAAGATATTGATGAACTAAATAATCTTACATCATTAAAGAGAATTAAAATTATTTCACCAGATGGTCCTGCTAACTATATGAGAAGTACTTTAAACAAAATGGATGATGAGACATTTAAAATTTTTCTTGATTATCACTTTAAAACTTGTGAAAGATTAGATTTAATTGGTGCAGCTTATCATACATTAGATATCTTAAGAAAAGAATAAAAGAAACCAGTTAGTTTCTTTTATTTTGTAGTGTTGACAAACTACCTATTTTGAAAAAGTAAATTTTCAACACATTCAAAATAGAATTCAAATAGTAAAAAAAAAGTGGTTTTGGATGTTTAATTACTAAAATTACCATTTTTATGCATTATTGGGGAATATAGGAAGATTTTGACAAAGTTGATTTAAAAACCCGATTTTGTCAACAATCTGAAATATCTACAATAGTAAATTTTTTTCATTTTTTTATTGTTATTACAGGGCGAACTCCAAATACATATTCGGCATCATTGCCACCCAAATTACCACCAGGACCTACTCGACGTGCATACTGACCATAGCTAGCATTGCCACCGCCAAAGTACGAAGACATTGTACACCAAAATCCATCTGACCTACCACATTTGCTAGAATTACAATATAACCAATTCTCATAATCACTAGTTGTAGATAATCTTGATATATTTGGATAATTTGAATCTGTTCCACTATAATATGGACTTAAATTAAAGTATTCTGAGTATGTTATAAGTCTTACATGATCTGTTTCATATCCATTATCACAAACTGCTTCACTCATTTTATCTATCTCTGTTTTTAAATATCCACCGTATGTTGCAAGGTTATCTCCACGCGATGGATCTACACATACTTCCACTGGTACTATTTCATTTGTAATTTTATTTTTTAATTCTGGATACAAAGTTTCTTTCAAATATTTATTTATTAATGATTTATCCCAACTATATACATAATAATTTCCTGTTGAATCTACTCCACAATCAGTATTAGAATCAGTATCATTTGTACAATGTTTCATATCTTCTATTTGTCCTGCATCCATGAGTAATGTTACATTACTTCCATCATCACTTATTACATGCCAGTTATATCCAGCAAAATTTGTTATTGCTTCACCTGATCTATATGTTTTATTTTCTAATGTGTCTTTATTTTTATCATCATCAGTATTATTTACATTATTATTTTCACATTTTGCTTTTTCATCTACTGGATAATTACATTTAAATCCGTTTATTAAAAGATTACTTACTTCTATACTTTCATTTTCATGTATCTTAACTAATCCACCTGTTGCTTTTGTTCCTTTATAATCTAACTTTTCTAAATCTGTTAAATTATAACTAGAAAGTTTATCTATTTCATTTAAACTACATCCCTCGTTACCACATGAAAAAGTTAAATCCTGATTAGGTAACTCTCCATTATTTTTTAACATAAATTCTGTTATATAATTTTCTGCAGAAGCAACTATTCCATATACCGAATCTTCTGCTGATGATAGTCTTGCCTTATTTAATATTTTTATGACTTGTGGAACTACTATTAGAGCTATTATTGCTAGTATTACTATTACTGCTAATAACTCTATCAGTGTAAATCCTCTATTCTTTTTCTTCATATTGTACAGCTCCTACTCTATATATTAGATTACCATTTTTTGTAATTTTTATCAATAAATTAATTTAAAATTATTGAATTACTTCTATTTCACTAGCAACCACTTGATACTCACCAAATCTTTTCTCAACTTCTTCAAAAACTTTAAAAAATTTCCCATTTTTATTAAATTTACTATTTTACCTGAATATTGTCTTTTTGGTCTTTTTGTAATTACTTTATTATCACATACTTTCTTATTGCTTTACCTATATTATTATACCATTTTTACAATAAAAAGTAAGGTTATGGAAAATTATAATCGGTAAAACAATAAGCAACCTTACAGATTAATTATAACCCATTTCTAAAAAATAAAAAAAACTATTAACAAAGAATTTATTTGTCAACAGTCTGAAAGAAACCAGTTAGTTTCTTTTATTTTTATATTTCTTCCAATTTAACACTTACTAATTTACTAACACCAGATTCTTGCATAGTAATTCCATATAAAACATCGGCATATTCCATAGTTTTCTTTTTATGGGTAATTAATATAAATTGAGTTTTATTTTTTAAACCAACTAAATATTTACCAAAACTATCAACATTTACCTCATCTAAAGCAGCTTCTACCTCATCTAAAATACAAAATGGAACTGGTCTAGATTTTAATATTGCAAACAATAAACTTATGGCTGTAAATGTTTTCTCACCACCTGATAACAGAGAAATACTTTTTAATGTTTTACCTGGAGGAGATGCAACTATTTCAATACCAGTTTGTAAAATATCATTTGGATCCGTTAATTTTAAATCAGCATCTCCACCATTAAATAATTCTTTAAAAGTATCTTTAAAATTTTTTCTAACAATTTCAAAAGTTTTTGAAAATTCAGTTTTCATTACTTCATCCATTTCTTTAATTATATCAATTAATATATTCTCTGCATTTACTAAATCATTTCTTTGATTTAATAAAAATTCATATCTTTCACTAACTCTATCATATTCTTCAATAGCCGTTAAATTAACAATTCCTAATTCCTTTATAGTCTTTTTCAAATTAGAAACTTTAATTCTTGCTTGATCAGCATCCATCTCTAACTTATATAAACTTATTGCTTTTTCATAAGTCATATTATAATTTTCACTCAATGAATTAAGCAAATTATCTAGTTTTACGTCCATTCTGTTAATATCAATTTCTAATTGTTTTAATTCTTTATTTTTTAAATTAATCAAAGAATTTTCTTTTTTTAATTCTGATTCATAATCATTTAAAGAATCATTTAATTCATTTCTTTGCTTAATAAGTAATTCAATAGTATTACATAAATTATCTTTTTCTTTTATTTTATCATAATATTTTTTTAATATTTCCTCTTCCTCATTAGAAAGACAGTCATTAATTATATTTTCAGTACCATTAATTTCAAGATTATTTTTTTCTAAATTATTTTTATAATTATTTAAAACCTTATTTTTATTTTCAATAATAGATTCAGTTTCAATTTTTTCCTTAATAACTAAATATCTTTTATCATCTAAAGCTTTCAAATTATAATCACATTCATTAATATTTTCTTCTATTCTTTTTATTTCATCAACTAATATATTTAAACTATTTAAACTATTTTCAAGTTCATATTTTTCATTAATTATATTTTTATTTTTAAAACTATTGCCACCTGTTAGTGAGCCCCCAACATGAAATAACTCGCCATCTAAAGTAACAACTCGGTACATATAATTAATTTTTTTACTTATTATATTAGCACTATCAATATCATTAGAAACAATAACATTACCAAGTTGATTAGTAATAATATTCTTATATTTTTTATCATATTTTACTAAATCAGCAGCAATTCCTATAAAACCATTAGTATCATTTAACAAATTAATAGTAGTAGAATCTATATGTTTTTCTTTTATGACATTTAAAGGAAAAAATGTTGCTCTACCATTATTACTTTTCTTTAAATATTCAATAGCTTCTTTTGCACATTGTTCATTATCCACAACAATATTACTACTATTTGCTCCTAATGAAACCGAAATAGCCAAACTATATTTATCACTTACTTCTATTAAATTACCAATAACATTATGAATTCCTCTTAATTTAGGATTATTTAAAATGCACCTTACAGAGCTTGGTAATAAACTATTATTTTCTATGCTTTCCTTCAAAGAATAAATTTTATTTTCCAAAGAACTTTTATTCTTTAATTTATAAGAAAGATTATTATTTAAAGAGTTTTTAGAATTTTTTATATCATTTATTTTTGTATCTAATTCATCTATTTTTTTATTATAATTATTAACTTCACTATTATAATTATTAAGTTCATTATTTATAATATTAATTTCGTTAGTTATTTTTAATGATTCTTCCTTTAAATTTAATATATTATTATGAAGTTTTACATTATCTACTTCATATTTTTTTCTTTCTAAAATCAATGATTTTTCACCATTTATTTTTTCAACCATTGCAGTTAATTCAATTAATTTATCATGATAATCATTTATTTGATTATTCATTTTATTTATATTATTTTTATATTCTTCTATTTTTGCCTCTTTTGAGTTATTGTTAAGTGATACATTTACTAACTCATTATTTAATTCAGATATCCTATTTTTACTACTTTGATATTTGTAATTTATATTTGTTATATCATTACTTATAAGCGCTATTTCTACATGTTCTAACTCATCTTTAGTTTCATTATAAATAATAGCTTTTTCTTTTTGGGTCCTTAATGGTTCTATTTGTATTTCAAGTTCTTTTATAATATCATCTACTCGATTCATATTATCATGAGTTTTTTCTAATTTTCTAAATGCATCTTCCTTACGTTTTTTATATTTTAAAACTCCTGCTGCTTCTTCAAACATTGTTCTTCTATCAATTGGTTTAGTTAAAATAATTTCATCTATTTTTCCTTGAGAAATAATGTTAAAACTTTCTCTACTCATTCCACTATCCATAAATAAATCATTAATATCTTTTAATCTACATTGTTCACCATTAATAAAATATTCATTAGTACCATCTCTATAAACGCGTCTTTTGATAGATACTTCATCAAAATTTAAATTTAAATAATGATCACTATTATCAAATATTAAAGTAACACTAGCAACATTTTGAGGTTTTCTTGATTTACTTCCAGAAAATATAACATCAGTCATATTTCCATCTCCTCTTAAATTTTTTACAGATTGCTCACCCAATACCCATTTAATAGCATCAACCACATTACTTTTTCCACTTCCATTAGGTCCTACAATACCAGTAATTCCATTAGTAAGTTCAAAATTAAGTTTGTCGGCAAATGACTTAAAACCTTGTACTTTTATTTCCTTTAAATACATAACAAATACCACCAATTCTAATAAATACACTATATAAAATTATACTATATTAAAATAAAAAAAGCAAAGATAGTACTTTGCAAAATAAAATTAATTATCATAATTTTTTAAAAATTCAATTGCTTCATCAAATGTTGAAACACCAATTATTTCAATATCATATTTTTTTTCATTTTTAATTTTTAAAGCTTCTTCATAATTTTCACCACTTGGAACAATAAATAATTTAGCATGTTTCTTAACTGCACCTATTAATTTATATTTAACTCCACCAATACTACCGACATTACCATCCAAATCAATAGTTCCCGTTCCAACGATTAACCTACCACCAGTTATATCTTCCTCTACTAATGCATTATATATAGTTAGGCTAGTCATTAATCCACCAGATGGACCTGATTCAGAATCCTTAACTTTTATAGATACTTTTGGATCGGTAGTAATATCTAATATTTCATACACTATAATACCCACTACCTTATTTCCATCTATATTTTTAACTGCAGCTGTTTTGTTAATTTCTTTATTATTACTATTTACTAAAAAATTTATAGTATCACCAATATTACTATCACTTATAACATCTAAAATTTGTTGCTTATTAGTAATTAGAACATCATTTACACTTATAATTTCATCACCAACATTTAAATTAGTTTCTGCGTCTTTATCAATATAGGCAACATAATAATTTCTATTTTCAATTGAATAAGATTTGCCTGCTTTTTTATAAGCATTTATAATTGCGTTATTATTAGCTTCTTTTTGTGATAACTTATTTCTTAAAAATAATTCTTGAGTAGATTCATTTTCAAGTAAAACATCCTTATTCTTTAAAATATCCCAATCACTATTAAATAAAGCATATATAAGAGTTGGAATAACGGCTGGCACATCAGAAACATAAGCCATATTAAAAGAGCCACTAGAATCGTAAGAATTATCCATATCAATTCGCTGAGTTACATTTATATATCCACCTGGAGCTTCAATAGTAAATGGAAGTCTCACTGAAAATAAAATAACACATGCTAATAAAAATATTAAAAATTTAAGATTTTTTAAAAAGATTTCTTTTACTTTTTCATATACTTTAGTAAACATTTTAAATTCCTTTCTAACTAATATTATAAAAAAGGGGGATTATTTATGAAAAAATATATAAAAAATATTTTTATTTTAAGTATTTTATCACTAATAACTTTTGAAATATTAACAGATTCTAAATCAATATTAGAAGCAGTTAATTTTGCATTCAATATTTGGAAAGAAAATGTTTTTCCATCATTATTTCCCTTTTTCATGCTATCAGAACTATTTATAAATTATGGTTTAATAGAAATACTAGGAGAATTATTTAAACCATTTATGAACAAATTTTTTAAAACTAAGGGTGTTACTGCTTTTGCGCTTGTAATGAGCATAATTTCAGGATTCCCTAGTAGCGCAAAATATATAAAAGAATTATATAATAAAAATTTAATTAATGAATTTGAAGCGTCTAAAGCTTTAATGTTTACCCATTTTTCTAATCCTTTATTTATTCTTGGAACCATATCACTACTATTTTTAAATAATAAAGAAGTAGGATTATTAATATTAATATGTCATTATTTAGGAAATTTTATTATAGGTTTTATTTTCAGAAACTATATACCATCTAAAGAAATAAAATCAAGGAAAAAAATTAAAACCATTTTAAAAGAAATAAGCGAAAATAATATAAAAAGAGGAAAATCATTTGGTGAGGTAGTAACATCTGCCCTACTTAACAGTATTAATACTCTTATTTTAATACTTGGTGTTATTACAATGTTTTTAGTTATTACTACTATAATTGATAATAATATTAATTTAAGCAATTTAAATCAAAGTATATTAAATGGTTTTTTTGAAATGACTCAAGGATTAAAATATGTTAGTATGCAGGAGATACCTTTAAAACTAAAATGTACACTCTCAGTTATGATTATATCATTTGGAGGATTAAGTGTCCATATGCAAATAATAAGTATTTTAAGTGATACCAAAATAAAATACTTACCTTTTCTAACAGCTAGAATAATACATAGTTTAATATCATCACTTTTAACATTTTTTCTATTTGATTATTGGATGGCTTTTTTCTAAAAAAAAATTATATACTTCTATATAATTTTTTAAAATAATGATAATTGACTCGATTCATCCATACCATCTAATATTCCCATAAGACGCATCTTTTCAATTAATGTTGCAGATATTTTAGCTCTTTTTTGTAAATCTTCTATACTTAAGAATTCACCCTTCTCTCGTTCCTCAACAATATTTTTGGCAACAGTATCACCAAGTCCATCAATAGCATTAAAAGGAGGATATATCTCAGTATCGTTTTTAGCAACCCATACAATCGCTTCACTTTTATATAAGTCAACATTTAAAAATTTAATACCTCTAGCAGTGGCTTCTAAACTTACCTTTAAACTTTCAGATTGACCTAATTCTTTATTAGAAGCTTCATAACCTTTATTTTGAATTTCAATAATTTTATTCCTAATTGAATTATAACCAGATATCATAGATTCGACTTCAACATCGGTTGCCTTAGAAGAAAGCCAAGAAGCATAAAAATAAACTGGCATATGAACCTTATACCACGCAATTCTAAAGGCACTAATAACATAAGCAGCTGCATGGGCTTTAGGGAACATATATTTAATTTTTTGACATGAACCAATAAACCAATCTGGAATATTTGCTTCTTGCATCGTTTTAACATGTTCTTTCCAAGTTTCAGGATCTTTACTTGCTTTTCCTTTACGAACAAATTCCATAATTTTAAATGCTTTAATAGGTTTAACACCTTTATACATTAAATAAACCATAATATCATCACGACAGCCTATTGTTTCTTTAAATGGAACAATATTATTTTGAATTAATTCTTGGGCATTTCCAAGCCAAACATCAGTTCCATGCGACAAACCTGAAATTTTAATTAATTCGGCAAATGTTGTTGGTTTTGTATCTTCTACTAATTTTATAGTAAAGGCCGTACCAAACTCAGGAATTCCAAGTGTACCAGTATTACACATAATTTGCTCTTTAGTTACTCCTAATGCTTTAGTAGATGTAAATATACTCATGGTTTCCTTATCATCTAGAGGAACCTTCATTATATCCGTACCAGACTGTAATTGAATAAGCCTTAATTGTGTTGGATCTGAATGCCCTAAAATATCAAGTTTTAAAACACATTCCTCAATTGAGTGATAATCAAAGTGAGTTGTTCTCCAAGCACTGTTAGGATCCTCAGCTGGATATTGAAATGGAGTAAAATCAAAACAATCCATATAATCTGGAATAACGACAATTCCTCCTGGGTGTTGACCAGTAGTTCTTTTTACACCAGTACAACCAATCGCAAGGCGTTCTACTTCCGCAGTACGCATAACAATATTTTTATCTTCACAATAACCTTTAACAAAACCAAAAGCAGTTTTATCGGCAACAGTACCTATTGTTCCAGCACGATATACGTTATCAGCACCAAACAAAACTTTAGTATAAGCATGGGTACTTGCTTGGTTTAAATCTGAAAAGTTAAGGTCTATATCCGGAACTTTATCAGCGTTAAATCCTAAGAAAGTCGCAAATGGCATATCTTGTCCATCTTTTAAAAGTGGAATACTACAATTTGGACACATCTTATCTGGTAAATCAAATCCAGATGAATACTCTGCACCTAATGGTTTACCATCATCAGAATCAAAAATACTACATTTACATTTTGGACATCGGTAGTGTGCTGCTAGTGGATTTACTTCTGTAATACCCATCATTGTTGCAACAAAACTTGATCCAACTGACCCACGTGATCCTACTAAAAATCCTTCATCATTTGAGTGTTTAACAAGTCTTTGGGCAATCAAATAAATGGGATCAAATCCAGCTCCTATTACCCCACCCAATGATTTTTTCAAACTTTTTTCAAGTTCTTCTTCACTTAATTCAGTTTCAGAATTTTTCTTTATGAAATTTCTAACAACTTCTTTTACATCATCAGAACCTCTTAAAATTACATCATGCAATTCTTTAAATGCTTCTCGTTTTAAATCTTCATCATTTAAATTTTTATCTTTTAATGAATCTTTAATAGAGTTTAAAACAACATCACCATAAAGTTCAGTAGCAATTCGCTCCTCTATTGAATATGGAAGTGGTTCACCATACCAATCACGTGCTTTAGTATAAACTAAATCTGTAACAACTCTAGGGCAATCAAGATAAGACATTCCATCATCGGATTTTACACGTGGAGAAAATGGTGTTCCTCCAGTATCAGGTATTACTTCTATTTCATCTACCATATCTAAAACTTTATTAGTATTTTCTATAACAATTTCATAGGCTAAATCACTAGGTAAAAACGAAAAATCTTCAAGCATTTCCCTCGTCGTTCTAAAATGTTGTGATGGAATACTCTTGATACCATTTTTAGCTAAAGGATGTCTTCCACCACCAGGAACTTTTTGATTAACAATAATTTCACGGTAAATTTTATCTTCTCTATAAAAGTGATGAACATCACCAGTTGCTACAATTATTTTTCCAGCATTTTTAGTAGCATCTATAATTTTACGAATATGATTTTGAAGTTCAACAGAACCACTAAAGTCCCCAAGTTGAATTAAATGATCATACACCTCAGGTGGTTGTACTTCAACATAATCATAAAAGTTAATTATATTAGTTAATTCTTCCCCCTCTTTACTTCTTGCAAGAGAAAAAACTTCCGATTCATAACAACCACTACCAATTAATAAACCTTCTCTTAATTCTTCAAGTTTACTTCTTAATATTCTTGGTGTTTTATATAAATAAACTGTATTAGCTAGAGAAATAATTGTAAATAAATTTTTAAGTCCTTTTTTATTTAAAGCAATTGCGTTAAAATGATATGTACGACCAAATTTATAAATTTCATCTTTAGATATAAGCTTATCTAAATCACTTATAGTAACAAATTTTTGTGCTTCAAGTTTTTTTAACATTTTATGAAATACAAGTGCAGTACCTTCAGCATCGTAATCGGCTCTATGGTGAGCATCTTCTTCCCAAGGAACATTGTATCTTTTAACCAAAGCTGATAAACCATGACGTGCAAAACCTTGATCTAAAGTTCTAGATAACTCTAAAGTATCAATTACTGTGTTTTTAAATACACCTAAATTATATTTTTTCATAGCCATTTCAATAAATGAAATATCAAATTTTGCATTATGAGCAACCATTGGTAAATCACTTGCCCACTCTAAAAATTTTTTAGTTACAACTTCTTCATTTTCACAATCTTTAACCATTTCATCTGTTATACAAGTAAGTTCTGTAATTCTATCTGGAATATGTCTTCCCGGATTAATTAATTCATCAAATCTATCAATTATGTTTCCATCTTTAATTTTTACTGCACCAATTTCAATCATTTGATCGGCACCACCAGCGTTAAAACCAGTAGTTTCAGTATCGAATACAACATAAGTATTATCCATTAATTTTGAATCATTTGGTCTTACTACAATATTTACAGTATCATCAACTAATGTAAGTTCTGTTCCATATAATCCTTTAAATATAGGTGGATTTTTTAATTCTTCACGTTTTTTTTCTAATTCAATAGTTAATTCATTCTTTTTTGACTCATCAGATTCTTCTAAAATAGCATTTTCTAGTTCTTCTATTTTAGATTTTATATTTGCTCTTACTTTTTTATTATGTGATTTTATAATACCAAAAGAAATTGGAAATGCTTGACAACCACTATGATCTGTTATTGCAACTCCTCTATACCCCATTTTAATTGTTTTTTCAACTAACTCACAGGTATGTTTACCTAAATCTAATTTTGTAACTCCATCCATTTGACTCATCATAGTATGGGCATGAAGTTCAACTCTTTTGATTTCGGCATCATCAACTAATTCTTCCTTAACATAATCAAAAACATTAATATCAGTAGCACTTAATGTAAGTTCATGAGAATAATCATCATTTTTTACACTCCCTTTTATTTTATACCAATTACCAACTTTTAATTTTTTATCAATAATATTAAATTCTTCCTCATCATTTACAAATATTTTCGCATATATACTATCTGTATAATCAGTTAATTTTAATGTTATAATTCTTAAATTTGTTTTAGTTGTAATCACATCTTTACCAAATATTTCTGCTTCCACAATTACAGTACCAGGTAAAGCTACTGTATCAAGTCTAATAGATGAATCATTAATTAATTTACCAAAAACTATTAATGGATTATCAGGTTCAACAATTAATGGCGCTCGTTTTCTAACCTCACCATTCCATTTACGCTTTTCTTCATGTTGAATCTTTGGTATAGAAGATTGTTCTAATGCTTCTTTTGAAACTTTTATTTTTAAATCATTATTTATTTCTTCTTGAATTTCATGATTTTCTAAAAGCAATGTTGTTATATTTAGTTCATCATAACCTATTTTTTTATATAACATTTTTAACTTATCAGTTATACTTTCAATACGAATTTTCTGAGCATAACTTAAAGTTTCAATTCTTAAAGTGTCAATTTTAACTTCGACTCTTAAATAACCAAGCGCAGTTATTAAAGGAGAATTGTTAGAAATTTTTTTAATAAATAATTTATAAAAATCTCTAATATCACTACTCTTTTTATTTATTACACTAAATAATACATCAACACTAGAAAAATTTTCATATGCTTTATTTACTAAATACATAAACTCTTGATAATCAGCAGGAGTAAGCATATTTTCAATTGTAATATAAAAAATGTATTTTGTCTTATCTCTATTCCCAATTATTTTATCTACATTTGCATTTTTAAATAAATCATATTTTTCAGTTGGATAATTTATTTGCTTTAATAATACATCCATATACTGATTCATACTACCACCTACTAACTAAATAAATTATATCAAAAAACAAAAAAATATTAAATATTCTATTAATAAAATATTTAATATTAATAATAAAATTTATTTATTAACCTTTTTAGTAAAAAATACGACCATAATATCAATTATAAATAAAATAATAAAAATGATAGATATAAACTCAGGAATATAAAGAGTGAGTCTAGAAATTAAGGGTTGCAATATATAAATAACTATAACTGATCCCACCATCCAAACAAAAGATACTTCTAAAGCAATATATTTACCAATATTATATTTAAATTTTCTATAATCCCAAAAAACAACATGAAAAATTTTTTCAATTAAATTACCAGTAATCCACTCTATAATTGTTAAAATGAGTGTTACTGTAGTTATAACTATTAATATTTCTAGCCATTTATCTAATACTAAATTTTTAAAAATATACTTAGAAATGAATATAATTAGCAAACAACCAACTCCATATATAGGAGTCCATGGTCCATATAAAATTCCACTATTAAATTTCTTATTCTTTACAAAACTTATTATGCCTTCAAATAAAAAACCAATCATTGAATATATAAAAAAAATATTTACATAATACATATATTTCACCATATATAGTATGCTCTACTTAATAATATTCATTCTGATAATTAATACATAAACATAAATAATATTATAAATTTGCAGTTTAAAAATTAAAAAAATATATATAAAATTTTTTCATATTTTTTTCTTTCTTTTGCATCTATTCATATGTTTGTTCAATAAAAAACTCAATTTAGTTGAGTTTTTGTTTATTTTATATTATAATTTATTTATGGAAGTGATTTCTATGAAAAAATGTACAATTTCACAACGTTTGAAAGAAATTATGAATTTAATGGGTATTAAACAAATTGATATATTAAATAAAGCACAACCAATTTGTGAAAAATTGGGTATAAAAATGGGAAGTAACGATTTAAGTCAATATGTAACTGGTAAAGTGGAACCATCTCAAAAAAAATTAAGTGTTTTAGCGGAAGCATTAGATACAAATGAAGTATGGTTAATGGGGTATGATGTTCCAATGGACAAAGATTTTAAAGGTTTTATTTATGATGATAATTTAAAAAAATTTATTTTTAAATTTGATAATGCCGATAACAAAATCAAAGAATTAGAAACATCAACTGGTGTTAAAATATCATATTCCTCTGAAAAACCATTAACACAAGAAGATTATATGGCAATAAATCAATTAATTCTCAATGAATTGAAAGCACAAGAAGAAGATAAAAAATAATTCATTTTGATTAAAAGTATGCTAATACATAAAATACAAAGGAGGATTTATAATGAACACAGAAGTAAAAGAAAAAACACAAATTGAAAAAATTGATAAAAGTAATATAGATTATAAATATGCCTATAATTCCAAAAATAAAAAATTTACTTGGTTAGGAAATTGTTTAGAAAAGGAAGCAGCAATATTTAAAAACGAGGCTAATAAAAAAATTAATAATAAACCTAATTTTAAAAGAGGAGAAATTATAAAGGTAGATTTTGGTATTAATATGGGTTCTGAACTATGCAATATACATTTTGCTATTGTATTAAATAGTGATGACAACAATAGTGTAGATAATATAACTGTGTTACCTTTAACATCTAAACCGGGTTATAAAAGATTATATTTAGGTGATTTGTTAAAAGCATTTAAAAGCGATAGTAGATATAATAAAAAGAGTTATGCATTATTAACTCAAATAACTACAATTAGTAAAAATAAAATTTTTGACGATGATATAAGATTTTGTTGTAACAAAGATACATTAAATGTTATTAATACTGAAATAATAAATTTTCTAACAAAATAAAATGCCTATTACAACATGTAACAGGCATACGACCAATTTAGGTCACAGTAAATCGACTTTCGTCGATACGCTCATAAGAGCACAGTTATCATTTACACAATAGTAAATATTCAAAGCATTACTGCTTCTACGACAAAACAATATCACAAAATAATATCACTTGTCAATATATTTTATGCAATTATATAGAAAATATGTAAAATATATAATTATATAAAAAATAAATAAAGTCATATTATGAAGATAATAAAAAAAGCCTTTTAAATCAAAGGTTTTTATTTTTATTTTGGTGACCTGTATGGGTTTCGAACCCATGAATACCACCTTGAGAGGGTGGCGTGTTAAACCACTTCACCAACAGGCCAATTAATATTGCTAACAATATTAATTCTAACATATTAATTACTAATTATCAATATTTTTATTTTACTTTATATATTTTAGCAATATTTTCAGCAGCTATAATGCCATCAATTGCAGCAGATGTTATACCACCTGCATATCCTGCACCTTCACCAATTGGATAAATTCCTTTTATATTGCTTTCTCCTAAGTCATTTCTTTCAATACGAATAGGAGAAGATGTTCTACTTTCTACTCCAGCAATAATAGCATCATAAGAATTAAAATTTTTAATCTTTTTAGAAAAAGCCTCAATGCCATCAATTAAGGCTTCATTTATATAATTAGGAAAAATATCTCTAATATTTCCAAAATCATAACTACCTTTAAAAACTGGTTTTATATTTCCAAAGTTAGTAGAAATTTTATTTTCTTTAAAATCACCATATAATTGAACGGGTATTTTACCATTACATAATTTATATGCCTTTTTTTCTAAATTTCTTTGAAATTCAATTCCAGACATAACAGAATCTCCAAAATCACTTGGCCATACAGTTACAATAACGGCACTATTAGCATTAATAGAATCTCTTTTGTAATTACTCATACCATTAATAGCAAGCATATTTTCCTCTGATGAAGAATTCACAACATAACCACCAGGACACATACAAAAAGTGTATACCCCTCTTCCATTTATAGCTTTATGAGTTAATTTATAACTTGCATTTGGCAAAATTTTATGTTGTTCAACACCATATTGTGATTTATTTATCAAAGTTTGTGGATGTTGTATACGTACACCTACAGCAAATGGCTTTGGATTCATTTTTAAATTTAAATCATATAGCATTTTAAATGTATCTCTAGCACTATGTCCAATAGCAAGAACTAAAGTATCTGTTTCAATTTCTTCCGTTTCATTTACTATAATACTTTTAATTTTTTCATTTTCATAATTAATATTTGTAAGACAGGTATTAAATCTAAATTTTCCACCCATAGAAATAATTTTATTTCTCATATTTTTTACAACACTTGTCAAAATATCTGTTCCTATATGTGGTTTATTTTCATATAGAATTTCCTTTGGAGCTCCAGATTCAACAAAAATTTCTAAAACTCGTTTTTGTCTACCATTATTATCTTTAACTAAAGTATTAAGTTTTCCATCAGAAAAAGTTCCAGCACCACCTTCTCCAAATTGGACATTAGAATTTTTATTTAAAATACCAGTTTCCCAAAATTTCCTAACATCATTAATTCTATTGTCTACATCCATACCACGTTCTATAATAATTGGATTATAACCATTTTGAGCTAACATATATGCACAAAAAAGTCCGGCAGGTCCACTTCCAACAATTATAGGTCTTTTAGTTAATAATGTATTGCCCGTTATATTAAATTCATATTTTTTTTCATTTACAATAAATATATCATTTGAATTCAACTTTGAAACTATTTTATTTTCTGCTTCAAGTAAAACATTAACTTCATATGAATAAAATATATCTGGTTTTTTTCTAGCATCTATAGATTTTTTTATTATGAAAATATCTTTTATTTCTTTACTACTAATTTTTAATTTTTTAGAACATTTTTCAATTAAATTTTCACGTGAATCATCTAATACATTCACATTTATTTGTCTTAAACCTATCATATTTATTCCTCTTTCGATATTGCTTTACCTGCAATAAGCGCCGACATCCAAGCAAAGCCTAAATTATACCCACCACAATCACCATCTACATCTAAAATTTCACCTACAAAATATAAATTTTTGTTGTTTTTAGATTCCATTGTGTTTACATTAATTTCACTTAATGGTACTCCACCAGAACAAACCTGTGCCTTATCAAAAGAATTAGTAGAGATTATTTTTTGCTTAAATGAAATAATATTTGAAGCTAAAACTTTTTTTAATTCAATTGATATTTTTTCCCATTTATCATCCTGTTTAATTTTTGATTTTTTTATAAACAAATTTACTAACTTATAATTAAGAACTCCATCTAAAAGTTGGGTTATAGTTCTATTTAAAACTAACTTATTACGATTATCCATCCACTCAATAAAATTTTCTTCATTTTCAATCCAAGGTAAAAAATTTATTTCAACAACTTCTTCTTTACCACTATCTATACCTCTAGCTATACTACCACTTAATTGCATAACACAAATTCCACTAAGACCGTAATCAGTTAAATTGATTTCTCCATATTCTTCTCTTAATTTGATATTATTTTCTAGTAGTGTAACTTTAACATCCTGTTTTACTCCAGCCCACTCTTTAAAATAATTACCAACACCATTTAACTGTACTAAAGCAGGTAACGGTTTTACTATAGTATGACCTAAATGATTAGCTAACTCATAACCATTTCCATCAGATCCAGTTTTAGGAACTGCCTTAGAACCTGTTGCAATAACTAATTTATCTGCAATATAATTATTAATTTCAGTTTTTATATAATATTTATCATTTTTTTTAACTATTTCCTTTACAAATTCATTATTTTTAATAGTAACCCCTCTTAATTTTGCTTCTAAAATTAAAGATGTTTGAATACTAGTTGCTTGATTAGATAATGTGTAGTAATAACCATTTTTTACCTTTGGAACAATTCCAATTTTACTAAAAAAATTTAAAACATCATCACCTATTTTAGGGGTAATTATATTTTTTAAATATTCTGCATTGGTTGAATGATAATGATTAATATTTTGATCAGTATTCCAATAATTACACTTACCATTTCCCGTAACTAAAATTTTTTTACCACATACATTATTTCTTTCTAAAACTATTACTTCATTTTTATCAGTTTTACTAAAAATTGCAGCAGTCAAACCACTTGCTCCTCCACCAATTACAATTATTTTCATTAAATCACCCAGTTCTTATAAAATTATATCAGAAAAAAAAGAAAAACACCATAAAGTGTTTTCATAATCATATTGGCTGCCTCAGTTAGATTCGAACTAACGATCATGGAGTCAGAGTCCACTGCCTTACCGCTTGGCTATGAGGCAATCACAATATAATTCTACAACAAATTCATTTAAAATTCAATATTTAAAATTATTTTTGCTGACAATAACATCAAAATTTGAAAATTAATTTAACTAAAATAAAAGAACATAAGATTGCCCACACAATTCCCATAACAACCTCTAATGGTTTATGACCTAATTGCTCTTTTAAATGCTGTATTCCAATTTTAGTATTTCTAAAAAATATTTCATCAACTATTTTATTAATTGCTATTGCTTGTTTTCCACTTTCCATCCTAAGTCCCATGGCATCATATCCAACAACGCAAGCAAAAACCAAACAAATAGCAAATAAAGGACTAGTTATACCTTGTAAAAAACCAACAGTTGCTGCAAGTGAAAATGTAAATGAAGTATGAGTACTTGGCATTCCACCGTTTCCATTAAAAAGTCTTTCCCAATTTAATTTTTTATATTTTATAGACTCTAAAATAAATTTTATAATTTGAGCAGAAATTGCTGAAAAAAATGGAACAATTAAATATATGTAATTTTGCATAAAAACACCTACTTTTAACTACAATATAATATTAAAAAATACGTAATTTTAATAATTAAACTGACTAAAACAACGTTAATTTACATTATTTATATCCTCAATAAATCTTTTTGACTTTAAGTATAACCCCGTATATAAATCATAATATTCATCTAAAAAACTATTAATTTCTAACTTTATTTTTGAAGAAATATCCAAATTAGTGATTTTTTTTATATCAACATAATAAAACATTCTAATTAATTTTATTGTTTTTGAATCAACAATTTTTTCATTTTGCCTACATCTATTACAAATAAGCCCACCTTTAGAACTCGATAATGTTGCTATAGAAGTTTTACTACCACATGATGCACATTCATTTAAAACTGGCATTACGCCTAAATAATCCAAATACTTTAATTGTAAAATATTTGTTATGACTAAAGGATCAAAGTTTTCATTTATTTTCAAAATTGAAGCAATCATAATATCAAATATATTATGATTATAATTATGTTTAATTACTTGTTCTGTAAGTTCTAAAATAAAATAAGAGTAACTTAAACTTTTCAAAGATAAATCTTTCTTTATATTTTTTAAATTATCTATTATATCTACACTTATTAAAATAGATAATTTATCTTTTTTATATTGAATATTAAAATATCCATAAGTTAATTTTGAACTAACACTTCTAAGAGGACTTTTTAATGACTTACATCCTTTTGATAAAACACCTATAACACCATATTCTCTAGTAATAATATTTAAAATTTTACTAGATTCACTATATGGTGTTTCACTTAATACAATACCTTCTACTTTTACTAACATTTACTTAACCAATTCAAAACGATTAACCTGTTCTACATTCGGATATTTTTTCTTATCAACTAATGATGTAAACATTTGATAATCTCTTACCCAAACTTTATCATCTTTTAAAGATTTATAAACAACTAATTTTTTTAAATTTTCTGAATCGTACGCTATTGCTATAATTTCATACAAATTACCTTTAAAATGTTTATAAATCTGTCCCTTTTCAACTAACAACAAAATCACCTTTTTCTTAATTCTTGCTTATACTTAATATAATACTCTATTTTACCTGTATTTTTAAATAAATCCCATAATAATTCTCTTTTCATATTATCACCTATATATATAGTGATTTATAAAATAAAATTTTATACAATTATAATTCAAAATCATTAAAACCAAATTCAGCTAGATATTTATCCTTATCTCGCCATTTCTTAATAGTTTTAACAAATATTTCTAAATATACTTTTTTACCAGTAAACTTTTCAATATCATATCTTGCTAATGTACCAATTTCCTTTATTTTACTACCATTATGACCAACAATTATCTTTTTTACAGAATCTCTATCAACAATTATACTAGCATTAATAATCAAATTATTTTTTTTATATTCCATTTTTTCTACTAAACAAGTTATTGAATGGGGAATTTCTTCATTAGTCAAATTAAAGACTTTTTCCCTTATTAACTCACTAATTATAAATTCTCTAGATTTATTAGTTACTTGATTATCCTCAAAATATTTAAAACTATCAGGCAAATAATTCTTCAAAGTTTTTACTAATTCAGAAACATTTTTTCCCTTAAGTGCAGATAAAGGAACTATTTCACTAAAATCATATAAATCTTTATAATCTGTAATTTTTAATAATATTTGTTCATGTGTTAATTTATCTATTTTATTTAAAACCAATATAACTGGTTTATTTAAATCACTAAATTTTTGAATAACATACTTATCACCAGTACCTAAGGGTATACTAGCATCGACTAAAAATAAAATTACGTCAACATCATCTATACTATAGTAAGCTTGTTTATTTAAATAACTTCCTAACTTGTGATTGGGTTTATGAATTCCTGGGGTATCAACAAAAACAATTTGTGAATCAGAATCATTATATATACCTTGAATAATATTTCTAGTAGTTTGTGGTTTAGATGATATAATAGATATTTTTGTACCAATGATATTATTCATTAAAGTAGACTTACCAACATTTGGTCTACCAATTAATCCAACAAATCCAGATTTCATTTTAAATCACTCTCCTCAAATGGGTAAGGACATAAATCTTTAACTTTAAATTCTTTAAAATTTCCAAATTTATCATAACAAAAAATACTAGCATCTTTAGAAAAAAATTCTAAAATTACCTGTCTACATAAAAAACAACAAGTACTTATCACTTTACTATCACCACACATTATATGTAGTGATTTAAAATCACCTTTTTTATATCCATTACTTATAGCACTTACAATAGCGCTTCTCTCAGCACAAATACAAGCTCCATATGAAGCATTTTCCACATTTACACCAGAAAATTCTTTTAAATCATTCATTATAGCTATTGCAGAAACTCTAAAATTAGAATATGGACAATAAGAATTATTTAATAAATTCAATAATTTTTCATACATAATAACCACCCTTTTCTAACTTATTTATAAATAAATTATATCAAAAAAAATAGAAAATAAATAGTAATTATAAACTATTTATTAAATTCCAATTTCAAACTTTAATTGAGGATTTTTTTTCTTTATTAATTCTTTAGGGTAATCAATTATTTCTACATCATCAACAGTAAAATCATAAAAATTTTGCTTATCAGGATTAAGTTTAATTTGTGGGTTACAATCTATAGATTCTCTATTAAGCATTTCCTTAACCTGTTCAATGTGTCTATCATATATTTGAACATTAGTACAATCCCAAGTAAATCTTCCTGGAGTATATCCTAAATGCCTTGATACCATCATCATAAAAACTAAATATTGCATTTGATTAATACATCCAGCGGTTGCAAAATCACTACTTCTTTGAATTAGCTTCATATCTAAATAATCAATTCCATCTCTTCCATGTCTAACATTCCAATGTGTTTCATAGGCGCATGGTTTTAAACCATGTTTTTGTTCAAATTGTTCATATTGCCACAAATTCAAAATATGTCTTCTGCCATCAGGATCATTTTTAATTCCTTCAAACAATATTTTATTTACTAAATCATATTTTCTTACTGTTTCGCCATACACAGAACCAATCGTTCTATTACCAATATCCCAATCATCCCACCAAGTAACACCATATTTATTTTTTAACACATCTAAATCATTTGATTGATCTTGGTATATCCACAAAATCTCGCCAATCGCACTTTTAATAGCTATAGGTCTTAATGTTATTAAAGGGCTTTCTCCCTTAGTTAAATCATAAGTATGAAAAACATGATTGATACTTAATGTATGAGCTTTTTCTCCATCTTTATAATGTGGACGAGGATTAATATCCATACAACCTTCTTCTAAAATTCGCGAAAATGTTTCTTTGGTATACATATCTCCTTTTGTCATATTAACACTCCTTTAATTCCTTTATTGCTGTTGTTGCAGCCATAGCCCCATCACCTACAGCCGTAGTTAATTGTCTTAAATTTTTTTCTCTAGCATCACCTGCAACATAAATATGAGGTACATTGGTATGAACACCATCATTAGATATAATATATCCTTGTTCATTAATATCAATTAAATTTTTGAAAATTTGATTTTTAGGTTCATAGCCAACCGCAATAAATAATCCATCAACTATTTTATTAGTTACAATTCCATTTTCATTAATAATATCAATACTCTCTAAAAATTCTTTTCCATTTATTTTTTCTATCTTTGAATCTAATATAAGTTCGATATTATTTTTAAGTTTTAGTTCATCTAAATATTGTTTTTCCGCTCTAAAACTACTTCTTCTATGAATTAAATAAATATGATTTACAATATCACTTAAATAAATCGCATCTTCTATAGCGGTATTACCACCACCTACTAAGGCTATATTTTTTCCTCTAAAAAAATTACCATCACATATTGCGCAATAACTAACACCCTTACCAATAAATTTATCCTCATTTTCAATATTCAGTTTTCTATTTTGAGTTCCAGTTGCTAAAATAATCGCTTTTGCACAGTAAGAATTCTTATTAGTAACTACATTTAAATCTTTATCAATAGAAATAACTGTTTCAAATTTAAAATTACCACCTAAACTCAAAACCTGATTATAAAGGATATCAGCAAAATCAAAACCACTAATTTCTTTGATACCTGGATAATTCTCTATCTTGGCTGCATTAACTATTTGACCACCATATACTTTTGCTTCTAATATAAGAACTTTCTTCTTAGCTCTTAGGGCATATAGTGCTGAAGTTAAACCAGCAGGACCAGCTCCAACAATTATAATATCAAACATAAAATTCTCCTATCTATTATTAAAATCTATTAATTAATATTATTAACTTAGACAAAAATATTATATCATAATCTGTTTATAAATAAAAAAATAAATAATAATATTTTATAGTATTTTAAACATTATTCTATTTTTTTTACATTCATAAAATATATAGAAGAGGTGAAAAAAATGAACAATTGTCAAAATAATGAAAAAATATATAAAAAAGCATTAAAAAAAATTTGTAATGATGAAAAATGTCAACAAAAAAATTGTACAATTATTGGTCCTACTGGCCCCAGAGGTGAAGCAGATACATTAACAATTAGAAATACAATAACTTCCGCTCCAGGTTCAGAAGCAAAAGTTATTGATAGTGGTACTGGAACAAACCATATTCTAGATTTCGTTATTCCTCAAGGTCAAATAGGTCCTACTGGAGCTGGCATTAATGTTCTAGGCTCATACGACAGCTATGAACAACTGCTAAAAGAACATCCAGTAGGAAATACTAATGACTCTTACCTTGTAAAAGATGATTTATATATTTGGGTAGATAATAATAAAGATTGGCAAGATGTTGGTACAATAAGAGGACCGATTGGTTTAACTGGACCTAGTGGACCAACAGGACCCAAAGGTGATATCGGTCCCACTGGACCTAGTGGAGTTAATTTTTCAAGAGCTGCTTATATAGTAACTTTTAATGATGGAACAAGTGCCCATGGAATCAAAATAGAATCTAATGAAAGAATACCTATTGACAGAATGGAATTAGATGTAAGTAATTTAACTACATTAGATTCTACAAATAAAACAATAAAATTTAATGAACCAGGTTACTACAAAATAACATTCACAGTTTCTGCATATCCAGCAGTAAATGATATAGAATTTGATCCTACAAAAGACATTGTATCTGTCGGTTTTAGACAAATAAATACAGATAATGCTTATATAGGAGTATCGCAGTTTGTATATAATGCTGAACCTGTTCAATTACTAGGTCAAGGTATAATTGCCGTAATAGATAAAGAAATAACTTATGAACTAGCAAATTTAGGTAAATATCCAATATATCTACTAACTCCAGATATAGCAAATATTGCAACAGCATCATACTTTAGTAATCCTCTAGTTACAATAGTTATTGAATATTTAGGAAGACAGGGTGCTTAATGAAAAAATATAAAATTTGTGTATACGCAATATGCAAAAATGAAGAAAAATTTATAGAAAGATGGGTTAAATCAATGAGTGAAGCTGATAATATATATGTTTTAGATACTGGTTCTACAGATAATTCAGTAAAAAAACTAGAAGATTTAGGTGTTAATGTAAAATCGAAAAAAATTGAACCATGGAGATTTGATACAGCTAGAAACGAATCATTGAAAATGGTACCAGATGATGCAGATATATGTGTTTGTACAGATTTAGATGAAATTTTAGAAAGTGGTTGGAGAGAAAAACTAGAAAATATTTGGTCAGATGATACAACAAGACTAAGATACAATTATAACTGGAGCTTTGATGAATACAACAATCCCGCTGTTAATTTTTATACAGAGAAAATTCATAAAAGAAATGGTTATAAATGGACACATCCAGTACATGAGGTATTAACATATACTGGTAAAAATTACGAAAAATTTATAACAACTGATGAAATAACTTTAAATCATTATCCTGATTTAAAAAAATCTAGAAGTAGTTATTTACCATTATTAGAATTATCAGTAAAAGAAGATCCATATGATGACAGAAATATGCATTATTTAGGTAGAGAATATATGTATTATGGGAAATGGAATGAATGTATTGATACACTAATTAAACACTTAAATTTAAAAACTTCAACTTGGAAAGATGAAAGATCTGCTTCAATGAGATTTATTGCTCGTTCCTATCAAGAATTAAATAGGTTCGATGAAGCTAAAATGTGGTTAGATAAAGCAATAATTGAAACACCATATTTAAGAGAACCATATGTAGAAAGAGCAATACTTGAATATAAACAGAAAAATTGGAATAACGTTACAAAATATTGCAAAGAAGCATTAAAAATTGTCAATCATGAAAAAAATTACATTAATGAAACATTTTGTTGGGATCATACTATTTTTGACTTATTATCAATTAGTAATTTTTATCAAAATAATCTATATGATGCATTAAAATATTCAAATAAAGCAATTGAAATATCACCTAATAATAAAAGATTAATAGAAAATAATTATATAATACAAAAAACTATAGAAAAAATATCCCAATGAGAGATTTATTTAGAGTATGTAAGAAATTCTGTGTAAATGATATCTAACCATGATAGATAGGAACTTTATATAGGTTCCTTTTTTGTTATTTAAATAATATTATCTATATTAAAATACACTTTCAAAAGAAAGTGTATTTTAAATTTATTATATTATTAGTATACCCAATAAATTATTAAATATCTTTTAAACAAACTATACACAGCAAGCATTACATTCTGAAGCTGCAGATGCAGCAGCATTACTACATGCTCTTGAACACTCTGAACTAGTTCCACCACCATTACTACATGCTGTTCTAGCTGAGTTACATGCTTCTTGTGCATATGTAGTACACATATTACATGATACACCTCTATATCTATCCACTGTACAAGTTTTACATTCCTCTGTAGAAGCATATTGTCTACCAGTCCCAGTACATGTATATATAACACTTCTTTTACCGTTATTACAACTTGTTCGATTTGATACACTACAACTTTCTGTTAACGATGATGAACTACTATTACCATCAATATCATATACTACCACAGTAAATTGATAATTAGTAGTGCCAAGTGAAGTAACTTGTATTGTTGCGCTACGAGCTGATGTTTCGACAGTTTTTATTATAGTTCCACTTTGATAAAATACATACTTAGAAATACCTACTTCACTTGTAGCTGTAGCTGTTAAGCTAACTGAAGTCGTATTATAGCCACTTACAGAACCTGATGTAGCTGTAAATGAATTTATCGTAGGTGGTTTCACTGTTGTAATTGTTTCAGTATCACTATCTTTTGATAATCTTCCACCATTATTATATGTTCCATTATACACTCTTACCTTTATGTTATAACTTCCACTCGTTAATCCATCAAATGTATATGTACTTGATGTTTGTGGTGTACTTGGTAACCATGTACTTCCTCCATCTTTACTGAA
>CAKOXI010000014.1 GCA_934130045.1 uncultured Bacilli bacterium
CCAATAAATCC
The DNA here is from genome assembly GCA_934130045.1 of uncultured Bacilli bacterium. Taxonomy (GTDB): domain Bacteria; phylum Bacillota_I; class Bacilli_A; order RF39; family UBA660; genus CAJLIR01. The sequence continues at coordinate 12 of CAKOXI010000014.1, forward strand.
GGATAACGCTCGCCCCCTACGTATTACCGCGGCTGCTGGCACGTAGTTAGCCGGGGCTTTCTGGTAGAGTACCGTCAATTTATTATCATTTCCTATAATAAGTGTTCGTTCTCTACAACAGAGTTTTACGATCTATAAGACCTTCATTACTCACGCGGCATTGCTCGTTCAGGGTTCCCCCCATTGACGAATATTCCTAACTGCTGTCTCCCGTAGGAGTCTGGGCCGTGTCTCAGTCCCAGTGTGTCCGATCAGCCTCTCAGCTCGGATATGCATCGTTGCCTTGGTGAGCCATTACCCCACCAACTAGCTAATACACCGCAAGCCCATCCTAAAGTGAAGCATACGCTCCTTTTAGCATATCTAGTTTTCTAAATATGATTTATCCGGTATTAGCAGTCATTTCTAACTGTTGTCCCAGTCTCTAGGGCAGGTTACCTACGTGTTACTCACCCGTCTGCCACTAAACAGTAAACCATTTCCAATCTTGTGCAAGCACTCAATCTTCTATGGGCTGTTCCGTTCGACTTGCATGTCTTAGGCATGCCGCCAGCGTTCATCCTGAGCCAGGATCAAACTCTCCAAAAAAATTTGTTAGTTTGTTTTTTTCCTTAACTCTTTGAATTAACGTTTTGCTCAGTTTTCAAAGATCATTCTGCTTCCTTCGTGAAAGCACTATTAATATACCAAATGTTTTCACTCAAGTCAACACTTTTTTTACTTTATTTTCATTTTTTTACATTTTTTTCATTTTTGTGTTCTTTATGTATCAAATCTCAAACAAAGTAACTTTAATTTATCACTTTTATCACCCTTTGTCAATATGTTTCTTTCATTTTTTTCTTTTATTTATTTCAACATTATTATTATATTGTTAATTATATAAATTTATTACATTTTTCCTAAAATTTCCATGTATTTATCATAATATTTTTTATTTTGAATTTCGTTAAAAAATATTTCACCATTCTTGTATTTCGTTATTAATTCCAATAACCCATTATTTATTACTTTATCCAAATCATCAGAATAATTCATTATTTTTTTATGATATTTATATTCCATTTTATCAAGAATTCTATATTCAAGGCTTGGAAAAATTCTTAAATCCAAATCGTAATCTATATATTTTATGGTATTTTCTTCAATAATAAAAGGTGTTGCAATATTACAATAATAATATATTCCATCCTTTTTCAATTGACAAATTATATTAAACCATTTATTTTTAAAAAAATACATAATAGCTGGTTCTTTTGTTCTCCATGTATTTCCTTCCGCCTCAGTAACTAATGTTTTCATATTGCCAAAAACCATATAATCTTTTTTTATATCCAATAAAATTGCTTCATCCCACGAACGATGAATTTTACCATTATGTTTATAACATTGAATTTGCAACTTATCACCTATGTTAACCTTTTGCATAAAATCACCTCTAATCTTGATTATATCTTTTTTTTACAAATAAATAAAGAGAATTATTATAATTCCCTTTATTTACTCAATATCTCTAATGCTTTTTTTAATTGATTGTCATTTTCTTCTATAGGATTATTAATATAATCACTTGAAATTTCAATTGATATATCAGGTTGAATTCCAACTTTATCTATTGAATTACCATTTGCTGTTAGCCACTCACTAGTAGTTAATTTATATTGTTCGCCATTGGTTAATGTAATCACTTTTTGTGCAGTTCCCTTACCATATGTATTTGTCCCAACTATCTTAGCTCCATATGCTTCTTTAAGTGCGCCTGCAACTAATTCAGATGCTGATGCGCTATCATGGTTAACTAAAACTACTATTTCATAATTTCTGCTTTCATCCGAAATATCTTTATATTTTATTATTTCATTTTTTTCTTTAAGTTGATAAATTGTTTTACCATGTTCAATAAACATGCTTATTATATTATCTGCAACGTTTAATTGTCCACCCGTATTATATCGTAAATCAATTATTAAAGAATCAATATTTTCTCTTTCAAGACTTTCAACGCCACTTCTAAATTGTTCATATGAGTTTGATGCAAAGTTATTTAATTTTATATAACCTATTGTATTTCCGTTTTCACTATATAGTTTTGTAGATACACTTTCTATAACGATGTTTTCAACTTTTAGTTTTGCTTCTTTTTCTTCATCACCACGCCTATATCCTAGTTCAAATTCTTCATTATTAAAATCATGAATATAACTTTTAACTTCGTCAAGTGATTTTCCTAGCATACTTTCACCATTTATAGATATTATTATATCCCCCTTTTGTAAGCCTTGTTTTTGAGCTGGAGAATTATCAAAAACATCATTAATGATAGCTGCACCATATTCATTATAAGTAATTTCTATACCTAGTCCTTCATATTCACCATTTATTAACACATTAAAATTATCGATATCTTCTTTCGATATATAATTTGCATATGGATCATCTAGTGAATTAACCATGCCACTTATTGCCTTTGAAACCAATTCTTCACCCGATACGTTATTGATTGAATTATGTAATATATAATTATAATTTTCTAATAACTCCTGACTATATTCATCCATTTCTATTTGATTATTAGTTTTCTTTATATTAAATGCGACAAAAAAACTAACAAAGCAAGTAATAACTGTAATTACAGAAACATCTTTTATACTAAATTCTTTACAATTTTTCTTTTTGTTTTGCATTTTCACACCTAATTATTCCAACTTACAATTTCATTCATAATATTTTGGGTTCCTGAATATGCATCAACTATTTTACCAGATACAATTTTTAAAAGAGCATTATCTTTAACTCTAAAATCTGATATATTTTCAACTATCAAGTTTTCATTTTCTGAAATATATTTATTATTCATTTGGTTGTCATTAAATGAATAATATATTTTATTTCCATTTGAATATTTTGATATGTATTCTTTATATCTATTTGTATAATCATATTCACTAGTAATTAATACATAATATGAATCATCTGGCTGGTTTAATATAGAACCAATTAATATTTCATCATACTGAATTACAGTAACTGTGTCATTATTAGTATTATTTTCCTTATTATCTGTTTTTTTCGATATATAATATGTTAGAACATAAAATATTGCAAATACTATACATATAACTAACATTATTTTAAACAAGCTTCCTGTTTCAAATTCTTTTACATTATTTTTTTTCATACAATCACCACTTTCATTATAATCATTTTTATGTATAAAATCAACCATGTAAATTAATAATTCATATTTATAAGCTTTACAATTACTTATTTTTTATAAGAAATATAAAAACCATATATTCATGTGATTGAAATATGGTTTTATTTTGTTATTTATTTTGAAACCGGCATAACACTAACCGATCTTACTATACTTACAAGTTCTTCTTGAGATAACGAGTCAGAAATTAAATAATATTCTATATTATTACTATTCCAACTAACTGAATTATCGGATAAAGCCCCTATAGTATCAGTTAATATTAATGGTTCACCATAAACTGATACAGTTGTCATTTCATCAGCTAAATCAGATGTTTCTTGAACAAATACAAATGGTTTTTCTCCAGAAAATGTAAGTATTACCCTTTCGCCATTTTCCTTTGAAACAATATTTTGTCCAGTTAAATATGTATTAGCAGGTATATACATAGGATATATTATATCATCAATTTTACCAGTTGATTCTGTTTTTACCTCATCTACTGATGCAACTGTCATATTTTTATTTAATTCAAAATAATCAGCATCAAATTTTGCATCCATGTCTATATTATTAAAATTCATTTTCATTTTTACTTCATCATTTTCATTATAAACTTCTACTTTTGTAATTTCGCTATTTTTGTTTATATAGATTTTTTGTTTTATTAATTCCTTATTATTAGAATAATTTACTTTTGTTGTGTATATAAATTCATCATTTAAACTTTCAAATTGTTTTTCTGAATCATTTTGTATATCCTTTAACAATGTCTGTAATAAATAGCTTTGAGAATTATTGTATGGCCAATCACTTTGAAATTTAAAACTTTTATTTAGTGATGGTGTAAGTACATAAACGCCATCAGTATTCTTAAGTATGATTTGTTCATGATTATTGGTCTTATTTTTTAAACTTACTCTAAAATAATCTCCTTTTTTATAAGCTACATCTACATCATAATCATATACATATTCTGAATTTATTATTTCTAATTCTCCATTAATATGATACCCATCAGTATTTTCAATTTTTTTAGTAAGTTCTTTCAATATGTTTTTTTCATTTTTTTTGCCACATCCTGAAATCAAAAAAGCACTTATTAAACATATACTGATTATAAATATTTTTTTCATTCTTTCACCCCATAATTAATTTCATTTAATTATATTAAATTAAAAATTACAATATGAATGAATAATTATTATTTTTTAGCAAATGATATATATAGTATAGAAAGGAGATTTTATGGAAACTTTACAAAAAATAGCACTTGTATTTACCGTAATTGGTGCAATAAACTGGGGGTTGATTGGATTTTTTGATTTTAATTTAGTTGCAAATTTGTTTGGTGATGCAAGTATGTTATCAAGAATCATTTATATGATTGTTGGAATTGCTGGTATTATCAATATATATACATTATTTAGTCATATAGAAAGCAAATAAAACAGGTCTCCCTGTTTTATTTTTTAGTAATCTTTACCTTTACTTTTTTAGTTTTTGCAACATATTCAACTTTTACATCATCACCTGTTACAAGAACATCAACCTCATGTGTTCCTTCTCCATAACCACTTAAATCCAAATATGCTGTTACATCATCACTTGTTATATCTTTTATTACACTTTCAACACCTTTTATGGTTACTGATACACTTGTATCACTTGCACTTACACCTTGTACAATATAACCATCAGCTAAATTTCTTTTTTGAATATCAACTCCAGTTAATTCTTTTGACGTTGAATCTCCTAGTGAAATATTAACTGTTACATTGTTTACACTCATATTTTTAATTCCAACTGGTTTTTCCAATTCAACTTTATATTGCTTATTTGAATTTAAACCGTTTACATCAACCTCAACTGGAATATATGTCAATTCATTTAAAACTTCTTCTGATCCATATACAACAGCATTTGTTTCATTTATACTTATTGAACTAATAGCTTTACCAAATGCAAGTTGTCCTACTGGTATAACTTTGATAGGCAATTCTTTGCTAGGTGATTTAATTGTTATATCAGCAGATATCTTTTCTGGAACAATTTCTACATCAACAGCATTACCGTTTTCATCATATGCTTTTAATGGTATATCATTCATAGTAATTGTTCCAACATCCTGTTTAATCAAATTATTTATATCAATTAATGCTTTTACTGTTGCAACCTTTTTAAGTTGATATTCCGCCCCCTTAATAACGACTTTATCTGTATCCATATTAACTGAGTCAATAATTAATTTTGAATCCAAACTATCTTGATTTAATAAATCATATGTCAACGTTTTTGTTTCCGATATTTTAGGATAAATAATAACAGTAGCCGTCGATGGATTTACATTATAATCAATCGAAGCTAATGCCTGATTATACTTAATATTAACTTTATGTGTTCCTGGCTTTAAACCAGTTAAATCAATTACTACTTCATGAGAAGGTGATTGTTTTGCAAAATACAAATCAGCTTTTCTACCAATTAATGTAATATCAACAGTCTCGGGCAAACCTTCAACCACATACATTTCTTCATTCATAATGACATTAACTGGTTGACTTTTTAAAATTTCTGCAGAACTTTCTGAAAAAAATAGCATTTTTTGATCAACAATTATAAAAATAATTATTGATATAATTAGTGAAATAAATAATAAAGTACTTGTTTTCGATAACCAGTTTTCAATTTTTCTACTTGAACTATCAAATTTTTCGGTTATATGAACAATACCTTTTGTAATAGGAATAATAATTTTTTTATCAAGAAATGAGCCAATTCTTCTGAAAAAATTACTTATCATTTTCATCGTTATTTTCACCTCTTGTTTCTTCTTCATCTGGTACCATTACCTTTTTAGGTCTTAATTCCTCAAGTAACATTAATTTTAATTCATCCATAGTTAAATTATAATGTAATTCTGAATTAACAGCTAATGAAACTCGTCCTGTTTCTTCTGAAACTACTAATGATATACAGTCAGTTTCCTCAGCTATACCTAATGCTGCTCTATGTCTTGTACCTAGTCTTTTACTAATTCGCATGTTATCGCTTGTTGGAAACACTGCTCCTGCACTTGTTATTTTATCACCTTGAATTATAACTCCTCCATCATGTAAAGGATTATTTGGAAAAAAGATTGCAATCAATAAATCAGATGACATATCCGCATATATTTTTTTTGACTTAGATATATATTCATTTAAACTTTGATCTCGCTCTATTACTATTAAAGCACCAATCCTATTTTTTCTTAATTGATCCATTGCATTTGTTATTTCATAAACTAGTTTTTCTCTTTCATCTACAGTTAGCACCTTATGTCTACCTAATAGTTGACTTCTACCAAGTTGCTCTAATACATTTCTAATTTCTGGCTGAAAAATAACTATTAAAGCGAGTGGGCCCCAGGTAATAACATAATCGAGTAAATAACTTATCGTTGTTAAATTTAATAAATCACTAAATATTTTTAAAATTAAAACAAAAAGTACTCCTTTAAATAACATTACCATTTTTACATTTTTTCTCAAATTTTTTAAAATATAATATAGTACTAACCATACTATTAGCACATCTAATAATTTTTTTAATAAATCAATTATTCCATCAACTGTCATTTAAAAACCTCCATATTGTATCATTATTATACCATGAATAAACTTAAACACAAAGTTTTTTTAAACAAAAAATAGAAAAGAAAATTTTCTATTTAAAACTTCCAGATTTCATCTTCATCTGATATTATCTCATTTTGTTTTGATATATCTTCAATGTTTGGTAACTCAAAATCGGTTGATTTATCATTAGAATTATTTTTATTTTTTATTTCATCAACAGATTCAATCGTTATTTTTTTATTTTTTCTTTTTTTCTTTACTTCTGTTGGTTCTAATGTTGGTTCTAAAGCCTCACTATTATCTAAATCTTCCAATTTAAGATTTTTAATAGCTTCATTTATTTCATCCAATTTTATACTATTTGTTGCTTCTAATTTAAATTCTGGTTGTTGTTCATTAGTTTCAATATCATCGACTGAGAATTGTTCGATAGCCTTTTTTAATGGTTCTTCAGGTTCTTGTTCTGGTTTATCTATAGTTTCTTTTTCTAACTCGTCTATACCTTCTAAAACATTGTTTTCCTGTTCAGGCTTTAATTCTTTTTCAAATTCTTCTGTTGCATCATTAATTACAAAGGTATTATCTACTATATCACTAACTTCCTGTGTTATTTGATTTTCCTTCTTTTTCTCCTCGATTTCTTCTTGTATATTTTGATTTGGTTCAATATCACTTTGAGTTTGTTCATTTAACTGTTCAACATCATCAGATAAAACCAAATCTTTTTGTTTTATATCTTCAATAAAATCATTCCCTGTGTTATCTTCTTTTTCTACAATTTTAAAATTGTCATCTGCAACTTCTTCGATTTTAAGATCATCTATTACATTAGCTGGATCTGCAACCAAATTATCTCCAAAAGGAGCATATAAATCTTCTGTTATACCTAATTCCTCGTTTGTAATTGCAGGATTTTCATTCACATCACCGATTACTAAACCTTTATTATTGAAATCAGGTGCCACTGTATCTAATATATCTATATTTGTTGTATTTGAATTCACATTTTCTGATTTTGTATTATAATCTTCATCTAATGTCTCAATTATATCATCCGTTTTCTTATTATTTTGTTCATTATTTTTTTTAGCAATTTTTTCACCAAAGTTTGTTTTTTTAGCAACATATCCAATAATTGTCATCAATATAACAACTATCACAACTATTATATAAACATAGTATTCTTCTAAAATTGTCATTAAATCCATATCATACACCCTTTCTTACTCTTTTTTATGATATCATTATTTTATTTTTTAAACAAGTTATTTTTCTAAATAATCTTCACCCTTAAATGGTTCCGTACGAAGTAAATCACGATAATTTTGTTGTCTTAAAACTTCATAGACCATTATTGCAACAGAGTTTGATAAATTTAAAGCCCTAATATTAGAATTCATTGGAATTCGCATACAGTTATTTAAATTATTTTTTAATATCTCTTTAGGAATACCTGTACTTTCCTTACCAAATACTAAATAAATGTTTTCATTTTTATCAGAATAATCAAATGAATCATGTGGTTTTTTACCATATCTTGTCAAAAAATAAAATGTACCACTATTTTTACTTAAAAAATCTTCATAATTTTCATAAACTGTATAATCACAGTGATCAATATAATTCACACCAGAACGTTTAATATATTTATCTTCTAACGAAAAGCCTAAAGGTTTTATAAGATGTAACTTAGTTCCAGTTCCTGCACAAGTTCTCATTATGTTTCCAGTATTACCTGGTATTTCTGGTTCAAATAAAACTACATTTATCATGCCTGTGCAATAACTCCTCTATTATAAAAGAATTCCTCTACATCTATTAGATTTATTATTTTTTCAGAACTATATAAAACTGCAGAAATTTTACCATTTTCTAAAATTAATATATTTGGATACTTATATAAACTTATATTACCTAACGATTCTTTAAAGTAATTATTTTGCAAATTTAAAAGAAAACTTTGATCAACATTATCTAAATCTATATATATAACTTGGCTTTGTAAATCATAATCTATTAGCATTTCTTTAAATTTTTCCTCAAAGTCTTTAATTGTTTCATCAGTTCCACTTGCCATATATATAATCGCATTATTATTTTCAGCAATATAATTTTCAAATTCCTTTTCATTTAAACTAGTCAAAAATTGTTTCATAACACTGTTGCCTTTTTCTAAGTTTTTTAAGTTTTTATACTTATTACTTAATAAAAATGTGAATAAAATTGTAATTATAATTAATGTAAAATATATAATATAATTTTTTAATGGTTTCTTTTTTACCATTTTGTATCATCCTTTCTTATAATAAAATTTTATCACATAATATTTTCTAAATCAATTTAAAAGATGTAAATATTAATAAATTAAGTATGATATAATATCTTTGGTGATTCGCATGAATATAGACTTTTTAGAAAATAATTCTATCTTAATTATTCCCAATAATTTAAAAGAAAATGTTTTAAAGAAACTGTCAAATAAATTATTAAATATTAAAATAATGAGTATAGAGGAGTTTAAAAAAAAATATTATTTTGATTATAATACTGAAACTTTATTTTATATAATAAATAATTATAATGCTAGTTATGATTTTGCTACAGAAATAATTGAGAATTTATATTATATTGAAAATAAGGAATATAAAGAGTTTAAAATAAATTTTTTAGTTAATATAAAAAGAGAATTAATTAATAATAATTTATTAATTTTTGATAAATTATTTAAACAATATATAGAATTTAAAAAAATATATATTTATGGTTATGATTATATACAAAAATTTTATAAAAAAATGTTTTCAAACTTAAATGTTATATATATTGATAAAGAGCAAAAAAATTATAGTCATCCAATTTTAGAATTTGAATATATGGATGATGAAATTATTTATTGCGCTAATAAAATATGCGAACTTATAGATAATAATGTTCCAATTAATAAAATTAAAATTGTTAACATAAACAGTGATTATACTACCTCACTTAAAAGAATTTTTAAAACTTATAACATACCAATTAATATAAACACTAATTATTTATATAGCACAGTTACTGCACAGAAATTTTTAGATAATTTAGGTAGTAATATAGAAGAAACATTGAATAATTTAAAAAACTCTATAAACATTAATGATGATTTAGTTTTAAATGAATTTAATCAAATTGTTAGTATTTGTAATAAATATAATTGGCAAAGTGATTTTATTGTTTTAAAATACATGATAATAGAAGAATTAAAGATGACAAAAATTCAAGTAAAAAAAATACATAACGCTATTGAATTTGTATCGCTTCATGATAATATTTTTGATGATGAATATGTTTTTATTTTGGGATTCAATCAAAATATTTATCCAAAAACATTAAAAGATGATGAATATATAAATGACAGTATAAAAAATACTTTTAATTTAGAAACAACTTCTTTAAAAAATGAAATTATATATAATAATTTAGTAAATAATATATCATCGATAAAAAATTTATTTATTTCTTATAAATTAAAAAATCAGTTTAATACGTTTTATCCATCACAAATCATTGATGACTATCATTTAGAAGTCATAAAACCAAAGTTAAGTCTTATTGATTTTTCTTATTTAGAAAAAAGAATTGAATTGGCAATTAATCTAGATGACTATTTTAAATACGGCATTATTACCGATAATTTAAAAATACTTTATAACAGTTTACCTAGCACAGAATATAAAACATATGATAATCAATATAAAAAAATAGATGACCATAATTTTCAAAAATATGTTAAAAATAAATTATCTCTATCATACACGAGTATAAATAATTTTTTCAAATGTGGTTTTAGATTCTATGCCGAAAATATTTTAAAATTAAATAATTATCAAAGTACTTTTTCTATTTTTATTGGAAATTTATTTCATTATATTTTATCAATTATGTATGATGATAATTTTGATTTTGAAAATAGTTATAATGATTATATTGAAAAAAATTATGAAATAAATAGTAATAAAGAAAAGTTTTTTTTAGAAAAGTTAAAAAATGAGTTAGCTTTTATAATAGAAGTAATAAAAAATCAAGATGAATATATAGGTTTGGATAATAAAATGTTTGAAGAAAATATTAAAATCAATTTTAACATTAAAAACTTTGAAATTGTATTTAAAGGTATTATAGATAAATTATTATATAAAAAAATTGATAATAAAACCTTGATTGCTATTATAGATTATAAAACAGGTAATCCTAATTTAAATTTAAATAATATTATATATGGAATTGATATGCAATTATGTATATATGCCTATTTAAGCACAAAAATTAAGTATTTTGCTAATGCCGAATTAGTAGGTATTTATCTACAAAAGGTTTTGAATAATGAGGTTAATAGACAAAAGAATAAAAACTATATAGATTTAAAAAAAGATAATCTAAAATTGCAAGGTTATAGTATTAATGATTATAATTTAATTAAAAATTTTGATAAAACATATCAAGATAGTAATTTAATAAAAAGTTTAAAAGTTGGCAAAAATGGATTTTATGCATATAGTAAAATTTTTGATAAAAATGTAATACAAAATATTTTAAATTTAGTAAATGATAATATTTATTTAGCTAGCAATAAAATTATTGATAGAGAATTTGAAATAAATCCCAAAAAAATTGGTATAAAAAATTTAATAAGTTGTGAACATTGTAATTATAAAGAAATTTGCTATATGACTGAGGAAAATATAATAAACTTAAAAGAATATAAAAATTTAGAATTTTTAAAAGGTGATCAAAATGAAATGGACTAATGAACAATATGAAGCTATAACTAAAGATAATACTTCAATTATAGTTAGTGCTGGAGCTGGTAGTGGTAAAACGGCTGTTTTAACGGAAAGAGTAATTAGAAAAATCAAGGATGGCATTAATATAAATGAATTATTAATTCTTACATTTACCAATAAAGCAGCAAGTGAAATGCGTGAGAGAATTAGAAAGTCATTAAAAAAATACCCAGAATTTAAGGAACAGTTAAACTTACTAAATCAATCATATATTACAACTTTTGATAGTTTTGCACTTTCAACATTAAAAAAATATAATTATGCATTGAATGTATCCAAAAATATAAAAATAGCTGACTCTAGTATAATATTTTTAAAAAAGAAAAAAATTTTAGATGAAATCTTTGAAAATTATTATAATGGAACTGATAATAATTTTTATAAATTAATAAATGATTTTTGTATTAAAGATGATGATGATATAAAAAAATATATTTTAAACATTTATAATTCTCTTAGCTTATTAATTGATAAAGAACAATATTTAGAAAATTATTTTAATGATATTTTATCAGAAAAAAACATAAATAATAATATTAAAGAATATGAAGAAGTTATACATAATATAATTGAAGAAACAAAAAATTATATCGATGATATTTCAGATATTGATTATGAATATTACGAAAAGATTAATATTGTTTTTAATAAATTATATGAAGCAACTAATTATGATGATATAGTATTAAATTTAAATATTAGATTACCAAATATACCAAAAGATGCGGATGAGGAATTAAAAAAATTAAAGGAAAAAGTTTCTTTCAATATAAAAAAAATTACCGAAATTTGTGAATATGATAGTATAAATGAAATTAAGGAAGATATTTATTTAACAAAAGACTATATAAAAATCATAATTGATATTATAAAAAAAATGGATAATTATTTGAAAGCATTTAAAAAAGAAAATAATATTTATGAATTTAATGATATATCTATATTACTTATTGAACTATTGAAAAATAACAAACAAATATGCGATGAGATAAGAAATAGTTATAAAGAAATAATGATTGATGAATATCAAGATACTAGTGATATTCAAGAAGAATTTATTAATTTAATAAGTAATAATAATGTTTATATGGTAGGCGATATTAAGCAATCAATATATAGGTTTAGAAATGCTAATCCCAATATTTTTAAAAATAAGTATGAAAAATTTAGTAAAAATATAGGTGGTTATAAAATTGATTTAAATAAAAATTTCCGTTCTAGAAAAGAAGTACTTGATAATGTTAATTTATTATTTTCTAATTTAATGGATAGTGAAATCGGTGGAGCCAATTATAATAACGGACATGCAATGGTATATGGAAATACTGCTTATGATAATCTTTCTGGAAATAAGAACTATAATATGGATATAATTAATTATGAATATAAAAAAGAAAAAGGTTTTACTAAAGAAGAAACCGAAATATTTATTATTGCAAATGATATATTAAGTAAAATAAAAAATAAATATCAAGTAGTTGATAAAAAGGATTTTAAACTTCGTGATTGTAATTTTGGTGATTTTGTCATTTTAATTGATAGATCAACAAATTTTGATCTTTTTAAAAAAATATTTGAATATATGAAAATACCACTTACTATATATAAAGATGAAAAATTAAATAATGAAGTGGAAATTACTGTTTTTAAAAATTTACTTAAATTAATTATTAAAATAAAAAATAATCAATTTGATAATGATTTTAAATTTTTATTTACTAGTATTGCAAGAAGTTTTTTATTTGAATACAATGATGATTTGATTTTTAATTATTTTTATAATGATGATTTCAAAAATAATGATATATTTATAAAGTGTAAACATATTTCTAAATTTATTGATTCTTTTACTAATTCTATGATTGTAGAAAAAATAGTTGATGAATTTAATTTTTTAGAAAATTTTATAAAATTAGGAGATGTAAAAAATAGAATTGTTAGAACTGATTATTTAAATGATATCGCTTCTAATTTGGATAATTTAGGGTTTACAATATATGATTTTAGTAATTATTTAGATGATTTAGTTTCAAATGATTATGACATCAGATTTTCATTATCAAAAGAAAATCCTAGTAGTTGTCAAATAATGACCATACATACTTCTAAAGGACTTGAATACAATATTTGTTATTTTCCAATGTTATATAAAGAATTCAATTTAAGAGACTTAAATGAAAAATTTATATTTGATAAAGAATATGGGATAATAGCGCCTTTCTTTAAAGAAGGTATAGGAAAAACGATTTATAAACATTTATTAAAAAATAAATATATTAATGATGAAATATCAGAAAAAATAAGATTATTCTATGTTGCACTAACAAGGGCAAAAGAAAAAATAATTTTTATTACAAATTTTAACGAAGATGAAAACATTAACAAGCAATCATTTAGATCATTTCTCGATATGTTAAATTATGTAAAAAACCAAATTAATGCATATATTCAAAATATTGATTTAAATAATATAATTATGGATGATAATTATAAATATTTTTCTAAAAATTTAAATATAGATTTAAATTCTGATACTTGTGAGAAAATTAATGTAAAAAGTATAAATGTTAATAATGATTTAGAAATATCTGAAAAATTTTCTATAAATAATGTTAATTATATAGATAATAAAGAGCAAAAAAATTTAAATATTGGACTATATTTTCATTACCTGTTAGAAATAATTGATTTAAAAAAACCAAATTTAGATAATTATAATATAGATAAATTTTACAAAGATAAAATACAAAATTTTTTAAGTATTCCTATATTAAATAATATAGATAACTGCAATATTTTTAAGGAATATGAATTTATAGATGAATATGATAATATTAAAAAACATGGTATTATAGATTTAATGATTGAACATCATAATTATTTTGATATAATAGATTATAAATTTAGTAATATTGATGATATCCATTATAATGATCAGCTTATTGGATATAAAAATTATATTGAAAAGAAAACTGGAAAAAAGGCTAATATTTATTTATATTCTATTATGAATAATCAAATAAAAAATGTAGAATAAACTACATTTTTTTGCTTCATATATTTTTTTAATAATGTTAATTAGTTAAAATATTTTAATAATTCCATAGTAAATTTAAAATAACCTAAATCATTAAGATGTAATCCATCGGTAGTATAATCTATTTTTAATTCATTTTTTTCATCAAGTAATATATCATGAATATTTATATAGTTTAAATTATTTTCTTCACAAAATTGTTTTAAGTATTCATTAAACTCATTAATTTTATTATTACTTCTATATTTATATATATAACTATCTATTTTTTCATCATTAGATGTATTTATAGGTAGTAATGATATAACATTAACCGATATATTATCATGATCTTTTATATCATCAATTAACTTTTTTAAATGATTAAATGATTCAAGTGGGGTATATTCATTATGTATATCATTAGTACCTAACAGAATAAAAACTGTAGTTGGGTTATATTTGAAAACCATATCATCTAATTTTTTATCCATATTTAGCGCAGTAATTCCATTTATACCACTATTAATTACATTATAACCATTTAAAAATTCTTTTTCTTTATAGAAATAAAATAATGAATCACCTAATAATAAATATTTTTGTTCTATATTTTCATTATTTGAATTTTTTTCAATGTTTTTTGTTTTTAATTTATCACTAATTTGTAAAAATGACAAAATCAATAATATAATTAATAAAATAATTGTACTAAATTTCCAAACATTAAATTTTTTGTCATCTTTTCTTTCTTTAAATATATCTTCTATATCATTTATTTTATTTTTAGATAAATTTTCTTTTTTTACAGTTTTTTTATAATTATTTGCTGTATTTTTTTTTATCTTTCTTTTTTTATTTTTTTTACCATTACCCATAATATACTTCCTTTATTACTTTTTTCTTATTTTTAAATAATTTATAAATCCTAATAAAATATCCTTATATTCTGATTTTATATTTAGATTTTCTATTTCTTTTATACTTTCACTAAAAAGATTATCCATTACTTCATTAGCATAAGCTAATGCATTTGATTCTAAAAATATTTTTTTTACTTGTTCACAATCTGACTCTGTTAAGTTTTGTTTTCCATAATATTTATTTAAATTTTCTAAATATGAATTATTTTGATTGTACACATATGAATAAAGAATTGTTTGTTTGTATTCACTAATATCAGAATTTGTTGATTTTCCAATGTAACTTGAATCACCATATATTCCTATAATATCATCTTTTATTTGAAATGCAATTCCAATTTTTTCCAAAATTTTTTCATATTTTTTTAATTGATTATAATTAACTCCAGCTAATAAACATCCTAAACAGAATGGTCCAATTATAGTATACCAAGAAGTTTTTAATTTATAGATTTGAATTATGTCATTTTCATTACATTTTGTTAAATTACCATATTGCATATCAAATGGTAACTTAACGTCAATAATTTCACCTTTAATTGTTTTTACAACTATTTCATTATAATATTTTAAAATGTTGTACAAATTTTTATTATTTTTATATGAATTTAAAATTATTTGATTTGCATAATAAAATCCCAAATCTCCTATACATATTCCAAGTGAATTTGCAACATCATTACCTTTTTTGTTATTTTTACTTATTTTTTTCATATATGAACTTGGTATAGTATCCATACCTCTTCTCTTACTAGCATTATCTATTATATCATCATGAATCAAAATTGATGTTTGAAATGTTTCGTAAGCTATAGAAAGTGGTATATAATTTTTATCTTCATTTTTATTAAAAATTCTATATCCTAAACTAATTAAAGATGCCCTTAAATATTTTCCACCTCTATTAATATTAATAAATTCATTTATAGCTTCATCTACAATATTGTGATTTTCTTTATCTAATAATTTCTTATTGTATTTTATTATTTCTTTTTCAAATGCTTTTTTTTCTTTATAATAAAATAAATAAAATTCTAATAATTGCCTATATTCATTAATTTCTTTTTTTGGTGTGGAAGCACCACCAGTTATTCCTATATTTAAATTTTTACTTAAATTAATTTCCTTTAATGATTCATAGAATTCTTCTAAATTTGAAACTTTTATACATTTTGTTATATTACTGCATATTTTATATAATTCCATAGTATTTGAACTATTTTTACCGCCAATAATAAACATTAAATCGCATTTTTTTGCTATTTCTTTTGAAGATTTTTGTATAAGTTTTTGAGCATTACAAATAGTATTTACAAATTCTATATTTTTATCTTTATATTTTTCTTTTATTTTTTGGGCAAACAGATTAGCACTTTCTTCATTATAGGTTGTTTGACAAATAATTAAAACATTATTACCTTTAATGTTTAAAGTATTAATATCATCAATTGAATCAATGATTGTTGATTCATTATTGCACCAACCGTTAGATCCTTCTACTTCTGGATGATAAGTTCCATCTATATTTCTTTTACCAATTATTATAATTTCATAATTTTGGTAATATTTTTCTTTGATAATGTCATGTACATGTAAAACATTTTTACATGTTGCATCAAAATACTCTATATTGTTTTTTATTAAATAATCATAGGTACTTTTACCCTCTCCATGTGCCCTAATAATAACAATATCATTATTTTTTATATCTTTTAAATCATTAACACAAACAATATTTTTTTTATTTAAATCTTCAATAACACGGGGATTATGTAGTATTTCTTTCAATACAACTATCCTTTTTGGTTTAGTTTTTTTTATTTCTTGCTCATACACTTTTTGAACTACATCTAAAGCATTTTGTGCTCCACAACAAGTTCCACAAATTTTAGGTATATAAATCATAATAACACCAACTTCTTATACTGAATTATTTTAACATTAAAAACTTTTTATATCAATTAAATATTAATTTTTTAATTAAATTTTACATAATTAAATAATAATTTTACACTTATATTAAAAGAAAAAAAACACGACTGTGTTTATTGCTATTCTATTACTATTTTATTTGAATAACTTTATAGTTGAATTTAATTGTCCGTTTATATATTCTTTCACTTCAATAGTATCATCTTTTAAATTATCAATATTTAATTCCATTTTATAATCTTTTTTTTCATATATATACTTATTTATATCTATTTTTTTAGCAATCCCTGTAACATCTTTTTCATTCCATGGTGCATGATATTTAAAATCAATTTCTAAATCATCTATACTATAAATCGACAAAGTTTCTGGATCATTTTTTGTTGCATTATTATCACCACTTGTATATAAATACAATACATTTTTTTCTTTATTAATATTATTATTTACTTCTTCATTATTATTAGTTTCATCTATCTTTTCATTATTTTTATTATTATTTTTTAATATATAATTAGTCGTAAATAAAATGCAAAATGCTATAAATATTATTACTCCCACCAATATTATAGCTAAACTGTTATTTTTCTTTTTCATTTTTATCAACTCCCATTTTTCTTATAAGAAGATAACATATAATTATACTCTTTTCAATTAAATAAATTAAAATCGTTAAAAATTAATCATAAATTTACTTTTTTTGACATATAGACTAGTTCATTTTTTAGCATTTCAATAGATAAAATATCATATCTAAATTCTTTTTCTTTCAAACATTCATGAATATATTCACTATATTTTTTATTAATTTCAATATTATCTAATTTAATATCTTCTATTTTTATTTTATCGTTTATTATTTTATTTATAATATCCTTTACATTTTTTTCTGTAATTAAACCATTTACTTTTATTCCAAGCGGTATTCCATTACACTTTAAAATTTCATTATTATATCCCTCATTTTGAATAATATATGAAAGCGTAGTTAAAGCTTTAGTTCCAAGAAATGGAAATATAATTTTGTCATCACCACTATTAATAACTATTTTTTCAGCTATTTTATTCTTTTTAAATATATTTCTGTTTTTCTCTAGTAATTCACTGCTATTATTTTTTAGGTAAGCATAAACTTCATTTCCAAGCAAAATCTCTTTCATTTTATTTATTATTTTAAAATCTATATTAGTTGTAATATTAGATTTCCAAGTATTTACACTTTCACCACTGCTTTGTTTTGTATATACCTTAAATTTATTTTCATCTATACTAGTTACTTCCCAAGTTCTTCCAGCTAGTTTTAATTTAGAACCAATTTTAACATTTTCTGTAATAGTTCCAATTTGTTTTGAATCACCATATACAACGTATTCTAACTTATTTTGAAATACTGAAAAAAATTTATAATTATTAATCATTTTATCAATTTTTTGTCCTATTATTAATTCATTTGAATCAGTTAATTCTAAATGACCTATTTTTATTAAGTGGTTTAGTAAAATTTTATAGTCTTCTTTCGTGATATTTTTAAATGCTTCAATCGTTAACATATAACTTGCTAAAGAAACTGGTGTAATACTATGAACTGATACTATATGACTTATTGTTTGATGATATAATATTTCATAAGGATATTTTGGTATTATTAATGGTTCAACCCATTTTTCTTTTAAATATATTTCTATTATTGCAATACACATAATGATATCAAAATCGATATTTTCATAAAAATTTTCTTTTTTTTCTGTTTCACTTTTATCAAATAAGAAAAGCATAACTGATTTACCATTTCTTCTACCTGATCTACCAAGTCTTTGCACAAAACTTGATACACTAAATGGGGTACTAGTTTCTATAATTCTATCTAGGTTTCCTAAATCTATTCCAAGTTCTAATGTTAATGTAGCACAAGTTACTATTTTTTTATCAGTGTTTTTCATTAAATCTTCTGTATCTTCTCTTAGGTTTGTACTAACACTTCCGTGATGAGTATAATAAACATCATCTGTTTTATTTAATTTTGCCATTTCTTTTAAAGAAGAAACATTTTCTTCAACACTAGCTCTTGATTCAGAAAAAACAATACATTTCTGATTTAGGGAATTTTTATATAATGATTCATAGAATTCCTTTTTATCATTATAACTTTCTAACATAAGACTAATTGTTCTAGTTTTTGAATCACATTTTGGTGTAGAACAATTTCTTTTAGTATCGCTATTAAGCCAAATTTCCACTTCACTATAATCTTTTAAGGTAGCAGATAATCCTATTCTTCTTGGTACATGATTTATTATTCTTGATAATCTAGTTAAACAAGAATTTAGTTGAATTCCTCTTTCTGTTCCAATAAAATAATGTATCTCATCTATAACTATATATCTTAAATCTGAAAACATTTTATAGACATCACTAGTTTTATTCATGAGTAGTGCCTCTAAGGATTCTGGTGTTATTTGTATTATACCATTTGGTTCTGTTATTATTTTATCTTTTCTATTTTGACTTGCGTCTCCGTGCCATTTAGTAACTTTAAGATCAGCTTCTTTAAGTAATTCATTTAATCTTGAAAATTGATCATTTATTAGAGCTTTTAATGGGCTAATATATAAAATACTAACTGATGAACTAGGATTATTATATATATCAGTTAAAATTGGTAAAAATGCAGCTTCTGTTTTTCCACTTGCAGTAGAAGACGTTAAAAGCAAATTGTCATCACTATTAAATATAACATTACAACTTGCGACTTGAATATCTCTTAAACTCTCCCAATTATTTCTATATATATAATCTTTAATAAAGGGAGCTAATTTAGAAAATGCATCATTCATCATAATTCAAAATCCGCAAACTCTGCATTAATTTCCTCATCGTTTGTAGTTGACTTAGTATATTTAAAATCATCACCATTTATAATTTCTAATAAATTCTTATCTGGATACTGATATAAAGTATTTAAAAGTTCAATATAATCTCTAATAACTTCTCTTGGTGTAATATGCGAATCTGCCCCAATTCTTGCGTATTCTGTTTTAATAAATTCTATCATATCATTTTCTGTTATTTTTGTTTGATAGTTATATAAACCACAATGTATATGTGTTAATTTTTCTATTAGAATTGTCATTTCTTCTTTAGTTAAAGCTTGAAGTTTTATAATAGGCGCTAAAAAATCACGACAATCATCTCTAGAAAATCTACTATCTTCTAATCTTGATTTTAATGCTTCGTAACTAAATATACCACGTTTCGTATCTAATACACATTGTTCAGTTCCACTCATAATAATTCCTAAATATTTAGCTTTTCCTTGTAATGTATCATTATATAGTGTTAATATTTTTTCATAGTTATATTGACGTGAAATTTGATTTGGAATTTTATAGATATTAACTAATTCGTCAATTAATAAAAGCATTCCTTTATATCCCGCCATTACCATAAATTGTGCAAAAATTTTTATATATTCATACCAGTCTTCGTCGGTTATTAATAAATTTATTCCTAATTCTTGTTTTACTTCAGTTTTATTATTATATTCTCCTCTTAACCATTTAAGAGCATTGTTTTTTAAAGTATCATTTGATTCCATATATCCTTTAAAATACAAATTAATTATTTTAGCAAATTCAAAACCGTGAACAAGACCTTCAATACAACTTGTTTTCTCATATATTTTTGCTTCCATTAAACTTACAAATTTGAAATCACTTGGTGTTATATTGTTTTGTTCTATTACTTCATTTTGAACACTTGCTATCCAACGCTCTAAAATAAGTGGTAGTGCTCCTCCATCTGGTCTTGTTTTAGTTGACATATTTTGAATTAATTCTCGGTATGTTGCAAGACCTTGTCCTTTATTCCCTACTAATCTTCTATCAGGTGAAAGGTCTGCATCTACTACTACAAATCCTTTTTCCATAACATGTGATCTAATAGTTTGAAGTAAAAAACTTTTTCCACTTCCGTATTTTCCAACAATAAATCTAAATGTTGCTCCTCCACTTTCTATGATACTAACATCATTTAATAAAGCATTTATTTCATTTTCACGTCCTACTGCAATATATCCTAAACCAGTTCTTGGAACTACACCTCCCTTTAAGGCATTCATAAGCATAGTTGCAATTCTTTTTGGTACTACTTCATTCATATAATTACCTCCTATAATTTTTCTTTTAATGAATCTATATATTCTGCATATATTATTACTTCATCACTATTATCTTCGATTAAATTGTCTCCTATTGTTTCTAAAGCAACTTTATTTATATTCTCAATCATTATTTCAAATAAGATATTATTTTGTTTAGAATAATCTATTAAATTATTTCTTGGTTCGTTATTAATAATCTTTTTTAAAAAATCTAATTCAACAGTATTTAAATTATCAATTAAATTCTTAAATATATCTTGTGAACTATTTATTATTTCTACCTCTATTTGTTCTTCCTTTTCTAGATAAATTTCTTCTTCTACAATTAATTTTTCTTGAATTCTACTTGATGATTTTCTAATTTCATTAAATTTATTCGCATCAATTACTATTTCTTCTTTTTTTTCTTTTGTAATAATATTATTTATTTCAGTTTTATGCTCAATTAAATATTTCTTTATTGTGTTATTTATAATCATATTAAATTTTTTATCTGTAACAACAGAATACAATTCTGCATTACTTGATAATTCGTTAAGTGAACTAATATTTACTTTTAAGTTTTTGGAAAATTTTAAACATTCTCTTAAAGTTATCTCTATGTTTTTTAATATATAACCTACTATACATTTTGAATATTGCGATAATTCAAACGTTTCTTTATAGCAATTATTGCCTTTTCTATAATATGTTTCTAAATTTTTAAATCTAAAGACAAAATCACTTTCTAATTTATTGTTAAAATATATTGCGTTTTCATAAATATTCCAATATTTTTTCTTGAATTCACCGAATGTAATATTCACAAACGATAAATTATTTTCACTAAAATATTTATCTAAGTTTTTAAAAATTTCTGGAATAACTAAATTAATTAAAAAACTATATTTATGTTCCATAATTTTACTTTTTAAAATGTGATAATTTGAAATTGAATCAAGGAATTCTAATTTATTTTCATAGTTTCCGATTAAAATTTCACTAATATCTTTTAAATTATCGTTATTTTTTATAGGAAACTCTTCTTCGATTAAGTTAAAATCAATATTTATTCTATTTATTATGTAATAATCTTTTACCCAATTTGATAGGTATTTATCAAAACTGTTATCAAAAACTCTATAATTTTGCCATAAATCAATAATTTTATTTAATCCATCTATTTCATTTTTCACGCCAATTTTATTTAACAATTCATAAATATATAAAAATACATAAGATTTTTCTGTTTGCTTATATAATTTATTTCTTATTAAGGTACGCCACGAAAAATAACTACGCAACTGGTATATAGTTAGATTATTATATACTGGATTATTTTTATTACATGGTACATTTATATCATAGTTATCTACATAGTCATCCATAAATGTTCCTTGCAAGTAAAAAAGTTTATTGGTATCTGTTACATTGCTTGCTGATAATGCTTTCATTTGTCTTAAACGCGATATTTTTTTCTTTTCAATAGAGAATTGTTCTGTTTGATTTACTGGTTCATTTTTATATTCGTTCTGATTAAATTTTTTAAGATCTATTTTATAACTATTAAATGTTTCATTTACTTTATTATTTTTTAGTTTAGTTGTATTATTTTTTTTACTAGAAATTTTTTTATACTTTCTTTTTGTTTTTCTCTTTTTCAAAATACTATATAAAACAAAGGCTAAAACTACTAATGTATAAAATGTATTATCAATAGAGCCTTTTATAATCATTATTACAAAATATATTCCAACTATTATTGAAGCAAACTTCATATTATCACCATTCAATCATTTTAATTATACCAAAATAATTAACAAAAAAGAATAATCATTAGATTATTTCTTCTTTTTAAAATTATTATTAATTTCTTTTTTGATACCATCTGTTATATTTTTTATACTTGTTTGTAAATTTGGAAAAGCCTTTATAAGTCTTTTAACTAATATTGACTTCTTACTTAAAACTTCTCTAACATATTTTGACATTTCTTCTGTACTATCTTTTCTAATATTCTTAGCTGTCGCTTTTAAATTTGAAACAATTTTAAAAGAAACAATATTATCTACTAAAAATATAATCAACAATACATAAAATAAAATATTATATAAAGTTGTAGGTATTGATTTAATAAAATTAATTAATGGAGGATTTATGAAATACATTACAATACAAGCTAAAGCACCAAAAGCCCATAATGTTTCTAAACAAATTCTACCATTAATATTGAATCGGTAATTAGAATAATCCCACCATCTAGTTTTAAACAACTTTTCCATAACATAACTTGTTGAATATTCTAATATTCCACATATAAAAATTGCCATAACAAATAGTGTTATCGGATCATTTAAATACTTACTTAAAAATATATTTATAGCAAGTCCCCCATATCCATAAATTGGGCAATAAGGACCTATTAAAAAACCTCTATTAACAAATTTTCTTTCTTGAATTATTATTCCAACAACTTCTACAAACCAACCTATAAATGAATAAGTAATAAATAAAAAGAAATACATTTTTATATCCATACAACACCTACTTCTAATTTATTATAATATATTTTAATTTTTATAGCAAGAAAAAGAAAGATAACTCAATAAATATAACAAATGATAAGTATCATTATAAATAAAAATTATTAAAAAATTAAATTAAATAAATATATATTAAGCAAGATATGATTTTTAAATAGTAAAATATCGGGATAATAGCTTTAAATAAAATAAAAAAACTTTGATAAACAAAGTCTTACAATCTATATGGTGGAGCATAGGAGGATCGAACTCCTGACCTCCACGGTGCAAACGTGGCGCTCTCCCAGCTGAGCTAATGCCCCATTATAAATGGTCGGGAAAACAGGATTTGAACCTGCAACCCCTTGGTCCCAAACCAAGTGCACTACCAAGTTGTGCTATTTCCCGAAGTGGTGCGCCCGATAGGAGTCGAACCCATAGCCTTTTGATCCGTAGTCAAACGATCTATCCAATTGATCTACGAGCGCACTTAGTTATCTTAATTATAAATGGTGGCTCCAGGTGGAATTGAACCACCGACACCAAGATTTTCAGTCTTGTGCTCTGCCGACTGAGCTATAGAGCCAAAATAAATGGCGGTCCCGACGAGAATTGAACTCGCGATCTTCTGCGTGACAGGCAGACGTGATAACCGCTACACCACGGGACCATTTGGTTGCGGAAGCAGGATTTGAACCTACGACCTCTGGGTTATGAGCCCAGCGAGCTACCAGTCTGCTCCATTCCGCGATATTACATATAAAATTTATGGCGGAGAAAGAGGGATTCGAACCCCCGCGCCGGTTACCCGACCTCCTGGTTTTCAAGACCAGTCCCTTCAACCAGACTTGGGTATTTCTCCAAAAAAAATGGTGCCTAAGGCCGGACTTGAACCGGCACGGGATTTGACTCCCGCAGGATTTTAAGTCCTGTGCGTCTACCAATTTCGCCACTCAGGCAACATTACATACATCATTTTGACTATTCTATTACTTTATAAAATAAAGGCACTAATCAAATTGACTACTTAATTATATAATATATTTTTTTATTTTGCAACCATTTTTTTATTTTTTTTTATAATTTATTCATTTATTTATAAAATTTTGCTTGTTATGATATAATTATATAGTATAAAATGAGAAGAGGTTGTATATGAATAATAAATTTTTTTATGCCTTAATTACTATTTCATTATTAATATTATTATTTCCAATAAGAATTTATGCAGAAAGTGACAATCTAAATATAAATTCTAAATATGCTATTTTATATAATTTAGATGATGATAATATTATTTATGAAAAAAATGCTGATGACAGAATATCTGTTGCAAGCCTAACAAAAATTATGACTTGTATTGTTGCTTTAGAAAACATCCAAAATTTAGATGATACCATTATTTTAAATAAAAATATATTTTATGGTTTAATAGAGGCAAATGCATCCGTGGCCGGATTTAATGTTGGTGATAAAGTTTCTTATCGTGATCTAGTAATGGGGGCTTTACTTCCATCTGGTGCTGATGCAACACGTGCACTTGCATTTAATATTTCTGGTAGTGAAGAAAAATTTGTTGAATTAATGAATAAAAAGGCAAATGACTTAGGTCTTGAGAATACACACTTTGAAAACACAACAGGGCTAGAAAGTGCTAACCACTATTCATCAGTAAAAGATATTTCTATCATCTTAAAATATGCATTACAAAATGATAATTTCAAACAAATGTATACAACAAAAGAATATACTACAACCAATAATTTAAAATTCTATAGTACATTAAAGAAAATTTCAAATAATTATTCTATAAATATAGGTAATATTCTCGGAACAAAAACTGGGTTCACTGATGAAGCTGGACTATGTATGTCAAGTATAGCAAATTATAATGGCATTAATTATTTATTAGTTACTGCTGGTGCAGACTATAAAGGCAATACTCCATGGCAATTATTAGATGCAATTACTATTTATAATTATTTTAAAGATAATTATAGTTATAAATTTTTAATCAATGAAAATGATTATATTTCATCTATCAAAATTCTTTACTCAAAACAAAATGAGTATAAAATATTATCGCCAATTACAATAAAAAAATATTTAAATAATTCATTTGATAGTAACAAATTAGTAATAAATTATGATGGTTTAACCCAATTAAATTATAAAAATAAAATTGGTGATAAAATTGGAACAGTTTCCATTATTTATGAAGATAAAATTATTGATAAATTTGATGTTTTTTTAGACACTACAATTTCATTTGATTTACTTCAGTTTCTAATACAAAAAAATTATATTTATATAATAATTGTTGCATGTTTATTTATATCATTTATATTAATAAATAAGTTAAAAAAAAGACATAAAAAGAAAAAAACTAATTTTATTTAGTTTTTTCTTTTACATATATTTTGAGAGTTTTTTGGGAGTTTTAAAAAAACGATATAAAAAAAGCCTTTTAAAATAAAGGCTTTTTGTCTCTAAAATGGTGTCCCGTGGCGAACTCGAATCGCCGACCCTTTGATTAAAAGTCAAATGCTCTACCAACTGAGCTAACGGGACATAAAATTAAGATGGCTGCCTCGGCTAGATTCGAACTAGCGCAATGCCACAGTCAAAGTGTGGTGCCTTACCGCTTGGCTACGAGGCAATAACACAAACAGATGGTGGAGGGAGATGGATTTGAACCATCGAACCCGAAGGAACAGATTTACAGTCTGCCGCGTTTGACCACTTCGCTATCCCTCCATAAAATGGTGCCGGAAATAGGACTTGAAC
>CAKOXI010000015.1 GCA_934130045.1 uncultured Bacilli bacterium
TTAATTAAAAAAACTAATAAATAGAAAATAAATTCTAAATATCAGTTTTAATTTTAACTACTTTTTCAGCAGTCTCATATAATTTCCTTTCTATTTTTTTATAAAATCGATTATTTCTTTATCTTGTATTTTTAATACTTTAATTATTTTTTTTAATGTTGTTATTTTTGTTTGTTCTTCGTTTTTTTCAATTCTTTGTAGTTGTCTCCAACTTATATTTAATATTTCTGCTAATTCTTCTTGCGTTAAACCTCGTTTTATTCTATATTCTTTAATCATTTTCCCACCTAGACATATTATGTCATATTATGTTTTTAAGTAACACGGTATAAAATGTCGTAAAAATATATTGACATTTTATGTCGTGTATGTTTATAATTAGGTAACGACATAAAACGTCATAGTTAGGTGGTGGTAATTTGAACAAAGATATTGAAATAGTTACTTTAAAAAATAGAATTTATATTTCAGATATAACTAAGTTTGATGAAGTTAAAATACAAAAATGCGGTGATGATTTTTGTAGATTATATTTAATATGTTATTCAACTTGTTTTAGAAATGATGAATATAGAGATTATTTTGATTTTAATTGTAATGAAGTAGATAAGGCTTTTAATTATTATTTTCAAATTAAAAAAATTTTAAGCAAAAAAAAATAAAATAAAAAAGTAAAAATGTTTATATAGAATTGAGGTTATGAAATGAAAGTTAATAAAAAATGTGTGTTAATAAATATTGAAAAGGTAAATTTTACAAATGAACAAACAGGCGAAATTAAAGAGATGTGTAAGGTTAATTATATAATGCCCGTTGATGAAACTGATGTTTTTAAGGGAAATGCAATTTTTGAATGTTATATTCCAGTTGAAAATTATGAAAAATTAAAAAGATATGTTATTTCTCCAAATTTAGATTTTATTTATGAGGAAAGAGCTTTGAAAAACGGATTTAAAATATTTCCTCTCAAAATCGCTGAAGTCGATTTACGTAAATCATAGTAATACAAATAAAAATGTATTAGTTATTTATGAAGATACTAGAGGTAAAACTAGATATAAATTATGTAGGAATACAAGTGATAAAGAGCTAACATATAATGGCTTTGGTTATTATATAATCACAATTCAAAAGTATTTTGAGGCTGGTTATTATACTGATTATTCTATTTATAATTTGTTAATTCCTAAACTAAAAAATAAAAAAGATTATTTAACAATAATTATTAATAAATTATTAGAATTATTTAATTGATGATTAGAGATATTAAAATAATTAAATATATGGTTATACTTTTAGTTTTCCGATTATATTTTAAATATATTGTGATGATATTTAAAGTATTTGTAAATTGGTATAGAAGATTTAAACAAAAATTCAAATAAATTCTACCTAACTATTTATAAAAAATATGTTTAAGTCTTTTATATATAGATGTTTCTTACATATCTATAAACGGTATGTTTGAATAAATAAAAAAGAATAAAAAAGAGGTAAAGGTGGTGTTATATTATGGCTGAAAATGCTTTGACTAACTTTTTAGCACAAGGTACTGAACTTATCAATTGGTTAGTAAGTTCTGCATTAACATTAGTTGAAAAATTAATGACTAATCCAGTAACTGCTTGCTTTCTAATTGTCGGATTAGTAGGTTTAGTAATTACAACTTTCAAAGTTATTACACATCGATAGTTGATACTAGCAAAAAAAAGAAATATTTTGAATATTTAAATTATTTATATAATATTTCTTTTTTTTTAAAGATTTTTTGAAAAGAGGTTATTTATGGTTTATTTTATTTTAGGTTTTAGCATTACATTAAATATTTTATTTATTTTGATATTAATTATTGCTTTAAAATTTCTAAAAAATAAAAAGGATAGTTTAGATTTTATTGTAGATAAAGATGTTTATGATGATTTTATAAAGTAGGTGGCTATATTGTATATGTTTTTTTTTAATAATTCTATGGACATTATTAGATATATTTGTTTTATATAAAATTTATAAAAAAAAGTAGGTGGTTTATGAAAAATAAAATATTTATTTTAATAGTAATTTTATCTAGTTTATTTTTAATTGATAATGTAAAAGCTGAAATATTTATTTATGATTATAATAGTTCAAACTTAGATTTGCTAAAGGATAATTTAAATATTGTAGATGAAATTAAAAAAATATCTGATGAATTTAATACAAATAATTATACTTATTATGTATCTTTTTATAAGTCTTCTGGTTCATTTTATTTAAGTGTTGGTGTAGGTACATATAGTTGTTCAAGTTCATTTTATACGTTTAGCTATTCATTTAGTAATGACCGTGATTTATACAATGGCGATGTTAGTTATTTAAACGGTAATGATAATTTTTGTGAAGATTTTGTGCAAACTGGATCTAAATTATTTACTGATTATGTTAGTTTAAATTTATCTAATTTAACTGATGAAAATTTACAAACATTTTTAACAAGTGTGAAATCTTTTTTTGTTAACGGTCCAACTAAGTATGGAAGTATGCAAAGTCAAACATATCAATATAAATCAAATTTAGATGTATTTTCAAATAATAATTTTAGTGTTCCAGTCTATTCAAATTCAAAATTAAAATACGTAAAGAGATATAATTATACTAAAACCAATGAAAAATTAATTCAAATAGATGATATAACATATAACTACGATGATATTATTCCTACATATTATGATTATTTTGGTTTAGATAATCCTAAAAAAAATGAATTTGATGATATTATTCATGATGATAATATTGCTAATACTTATTTTGATTTAAATATTAATGAATTAATTAATAATAATTTTAATATTGATATTAATTATTCTTATGGTAATTATACAAGTAATATTTTGGCTCCTTATTTAGAAATTAAATATAATAATGATACTAATTCTTTTATAAGTTTAAATAATAATGATATTCCGATTGTTAATGTTTATATGGGAAATTATTCTCTTTGCTTAGATAATATTGAAAATATTACAAGTGTAAGAATTGTTTTTCCTATGAATAATACAAAAAATATTGATTACAAAATTCAATTAAAAAGTAATGTTAGTTTTGATATATCTTACGAATATGATGAAGAATTTAATCAAAATTTAACTACAGTTGATTTAACTGGAAAATATGCTCTTTTACTTATTCCAAAAGTAAAGAATGAAAATGGTTTTCTTGATGATTTTTATTTAGATGGTGATTTTGAAATAAGACACATTTCTAATATTGATGATATAGAGAACTCTAAGTTTTCATATGGTAAGAAAAATGGCGATTATTATAGATTTTTAAGTGATTTTAGATATGAAACTGGCGCTATTGAATTTGTAAATAATAATTATAATACAAATGAAATAAGTAGTATTACATTTTCTAAAGATAAATTTAATTATTATATTATTGAAAATAAAAATTCAGTTATTAATATTACTAATCCTAATACAGATATAAAAAGTAATTTTGATTCTACAATTATGGATAATAATTTTAATGAAAAAGCAACTAATCAAAGTTATTCCGATTTGTACGGTACTTTAGGACAATTTGTTAATGAAAATGAAAATGCTCAAACTTTGTTAAAAATGTCGTTGAAAAAAATTATTGATACTTGTCCTCGTGAAATACAACGATTTATTTTGATATTTATATTGTTTTCAGTTGCTGTATGTTCATTTGCTGTTGCTGGTTGGAGGTGATTTATGACTGCTATTATAGGTATTGCTACTAAATTAATGGTTGGTGTATTTGTTACAGTTGGTGCTAGTACTTTAATTGAAAAATTTACTGGTACTGATATAGCTCAATTTATTTTAGATATTTTACTTAAATATATTCCCGATGCATTCAAATTTTTAACTGCTAGTCTTGAACTTTTAAAGTCATCTTTAGAATTACTTCCTACTGATTTTAAATTATTATTTTTATCTGTGTTGCCTATAATGTTTGGCATAATGATTGTTAAATTTATAAAAAATTGAGGTGTTTTATGGTATTAAATCAGTTTTTAAAAATTTTTGGTTTTTTGTGTAAGTCTTTTTGGTCATTTCTTGAAATTGTATATAATGTTCCATTAACAAACAATGTTCATTTTGGCGATGTTTTCGTTTTTGCATTTATTTTGTTTTGTACGTTATTTATTATTTTTAGACCGTTAAAGAAGTAGGGTAGGTGTAGTATGAATAAAATATTTAAAATTAAGAGAATGTTACATATTTTGATTAATAATGTATTTTATGTTGTTGTTTTTCTTATTGGTTTTGTATGTGGTTTATTTAATTTAAAGATTTTTGAATTTTTAGGAGGTTTATTTTAATGAGTGATTTTATTAGTTTTTATGAGATGTCAAAAAATATTGTTGGTGTAGTTCCCCCAGAATATGAGATTTTATATTTTATTACAACTGTAGCGCTTATTTTTTGCACTTTGTTAGTAATTATGTCTCCATTATTACTATTTCGTGCTTTAGGGGGTCGTTAAATGAATATTTACGGTATACCTATAATTGTTTCGTATTCTGCATATATGACATTTTTAGCTAATTTTAGTGAATATTCGGTTTATAGTGTTTTTATTAATTCTAATATGGTTATTCCACTATATATATTCATAAATTTTATGTATTTGTGGTTTATGTTTAAATGCATTATTCCCTTTTTATATAAATCAATTTTATTCGTTAAAAATAGTTTGTTTAGATAATTTTGTGCTTGTCAATAAAAAAACAAACGTATAACGGAGCCGTAGGCGAGTATATGCCGTTTGTGATATTGACTAGCATTTCACAATAATTTTTATTGATTGTTACAACATTTTTTGTTGTAACAATTACAATTTTTTTATAAAAATATTTAAAAGTTTTTGTTTCACTTTTTTTAAAAAGTGATAGTTAGGAGTTTTTAATGATTATAGTTATATATATATTATTAGGTGTTTTTACTATTGCTAAAATTGTAGAAATGTTTACTTGTAAAAAAAATAATTTATTTGATATTTATATTGGAATACCTGGAAGTGGAAAAACTACTTTTGCGGCTTGGTTAACAAAAAAAGATATTAAGAAAAAACGTAAAGTATATTCAAATGTTCCTATAAAAGATACTTATAAGATAGAGAAAAGTGATATTGGTAAATATTTATTAGAACATGGGTCATTGATTATTGATGAAGCTGGTATTGAATACAATAATCGTAATTCTGCAAAGAAAAATTCTAAAAATTTTATGACAGATGAAGAAATAAAATTTTATAAATATCATCGACATTTTGATATGGATGTTCATATTTTTTCGCAAGCTCTTGATGTAGATATTACACTTAGAAGATTATCAAGTGAAATATATTTAGTAAAAAAATCATTTATTCCATTTTTTATTAAACGTAAGAGAATTTTATATCGAATAGGAATTGATAAAGAGACACGACAATTACGTGATGAATATTATTTTCAGTTGTTTGGATTTCGATATATTTTTTCTCCAAAATTATGGAAAATGTTTAATTCTCATACAACTTATGATTTGCCAGTAAAAGATTTTGAAAAATATTAATTTTAATATTTAGTTTTATTTGTTGTTGTGTTTGTGGGGTGCAATGGCACCCACAACACAACTAATAGTTAGGTGGTGTATTAATGTATTTTACTCACTCTAGTAAAAAGACATATACTAGAGAAGAAATTAAACGAGCTGAGGCTGATGAGTACAATTATATAGTTAAGCCAATTGTAGAGAAATCGAAACACCTGGCTACTCTATTACTTGATAGTAGTCTCATAACTCCGTCAAAGAATGAATTCTATGATACAAAGATTGTAAAATGTGGTAAGTATATACAAATTTATAAATATCAAACTAGAAAAGATAAAGTTATAAAAAATGTTGAAAAAATAAAAAGAAATAGTATTGATAATGTAAGAAATTTAGATGATATAAAAAAACTTGTATATGATATTAAAAGAGTAGATACAGATAATTTAATTAAAATAGAAAATGAAGAAAAAAATAAAAAAGAAAAGAAAAAAATATTATTAAAAAAAATAGAAGAAAAAAATATTAATCGTAGTAAATTTCAATTGCAAAGAATTGTTAAATCTAATGAGGATTTATTTACAACATTTATTACTTTAACTTTTGCGAATTTTGAAAAAATTAAAATAGGTAATAAAGATATATATTATTGGCTACCGCCAAATAATTTTATACCTATTAATTTTGAAATTAAAAAAAACAACAATTTCAAAGAAATTGCTGATTATGAAAAATTTAAATGTAAAATTGAGAATTTTACATCTATATCTAAAGCAAATGAAAAATTTGACAATTGGCGAGGTAATTTTAAAAAAAGGTTAAAAAATGATTTTATATATGTGTGTGTCCCAGAGTTCCAACAAAATGGTACAGTACATTATCATCTCTTAACCAATATAAATTATACTGATTTTAATTTATTAAGTAAAGAAGAAAAGAGAATTTATAGACCTAAAAAACGTGAATTGACTATTTTTCGCACATTAAAAAGTTGGAAATATGGTTATTCTAATGTATTAGATATAAAGAATATGAATGTAGTAGGGTATATGTCAAAATATATGACAAAAGATATTGATAATCGATTGTTTGGTCATCGTAGATATTTATGTAGTCAATGTTTATCCAAGCCTAGTACGATTTATTTAGATAGTGAATTTAATCAAAATAAAATAGATGAATTGATTAATAATTCTAGCAAAACATTTAATAATATATATTCCGATATTAACGGTTTAGTAATTGAGTATTGTGAATATTTATTAAATGATGAATTAGTACCGATTAATATTGAAAAATTTTTAAATGAAAGAGAGTGTATAAAATGTTAGTTAAACGTTCAAATAAAAAAACAAATTATATTTTACCTGTTTTGATAAAAAAATCTAATTTTAGAACATTTTGGTATTATGATACTGAATATCAATTGTTTAGTGCTTATAGACAATTGTTAAAAATTGACATAGGAATTGTCCCAAATTATCCAATTACATATCCTATGTAATTTTTTTTTATAAA
This sequence comes from uncultured Bacilli bacterium, assembly GCA_934130045.1. Lineage (GTDB taxonomy): Bacteria > Bacillota_I > Bacilli_A > RF39 > UBA660 > CAJLIR01. The sequence continues at coordinate 7,062 of CAKOXI010000015.1, forward strand.
AATGTCTTTGAAAAAGAAAAAATAGGCTTTAAAACCTATTTTTTTACATTTTATTATTTAGTTAACATAATATAAATTATACGAACTAAATATTCTAATTATTATATATTTTTTTATTAATATTAATTTACTTTTCTTGATTGAATTTCAGCAATTTTTTCAAAAACTTCTGCTGCATTTTGACTATTAATTTCATTATATCCAAGTTCTCTTAATGCCTGAACTTTTATTGTATTTAATTCAAGTGTACGACTTAATTTTTCTTCCATCTTATGTTCAATTTGATTAACAAATCTTTTGTGTGATTCAGCTAATCTTGTTTTAGATGCACCGCCATTATTATATAATGACATTGCAGAAAACATTATACTTTCAAAAATAAATTGTTCATCTTCATTAAATGCAAATTCATCAGGTTTTATTGCGCCAGTTGCTTTTGCCATATATGCTAAAATATATTTCAATTCTTTTGATGAATCCATAGCTTGTAAATAATAATATAAATACTTATAAGCATTATATATTTCATCATCATTATCATCATCTAGATTTTCTCTTAATAATTCTACGATGTTATGTAATAGTTCTTTTTGTTTTTTGCCAATCCCAGAATATAAATTTGATTCAATAATATCAGAATTTTGTGTTGATTCAAAAAGACTGTTTAATCTTGTTTCAACACTTAATATATAATCTGTATCAACCTTTATTTTTTCCACATCTTCGGCAGATTTAACACCTAATAAATTTAATAATAAAACCTTTTTGTCTTTTGGCCATTTATTTATATCATCAAATTCAAGATAATTATAAATCATTTGACGTGATACACCTAACACTTTTGATAGTTTTACTTTTGATATTCCTAATTCGTGAAGTATTTCATTTAATCTACTCATATTCACACTACCCTTCTATTATCATTTTACCATTAATGTGTCAAATGTCAAGTGTAAACTTATGTATATAACTTTTACAAATACCATAATTTTTTCCCATTTTTTCTAACTTCTTTAATTATACCACCACCAAGACACTCATCATCTAAATAAAAGACACATGCTTGCCCTGGAGTAACTGCTTTTACACCTTGAGGATATTTAACTATTATTTTATCATCATTATATTCTAATTCAACATCATTATCATTTTGTCTATATCTAAATTTTGCTGTGCAATTTAAAGGTTTTTTATCACTTATCCAATTAATTTGTTCTATAACAGCTTCGTCAGTAATTAAATAGTCATTTTTTTCATTTAATGCAACATATAATATGTTATCTTTAATATTTTTCCCAACAACAAACATTTTATCACTATTTCCACCGATATTTAAACCTCTTCTTTGCCCAATCGTATAATACATTAACCCTATATGTTCTCCAATTGTTTCATTTGTATCTATGTTAACTATTTTTCCAGGTATATTAGGTAAATAATTTTTTAAAAAATCTTTGAAATTTCTCTCGCCAATAAAACATATACCAGTTGAATCTTTTTTTTGAGCAGTTATTAAACCATATTCTAAAGCTATTTTTCTAACAACTGGTTTTTCTAATTCGCCTATTGGAAATAATACATTTTCTAATTGTTTATTTGATAATTGTGATAAAAAATATGACTGATCTTTATTACTATCTAATCCTCTATATAATTTACCGTTTTTAACCCTAGCATAATGACCAGTTGCTATATAATCAGCACCAAGTTTTTTTGCTTCCTTTACAAATGCATCAAATTTAATATATTTATTACACATTATATCAGGATTAGGAGTTCTACCACTTTTTAATTCATTCAAAAAATAGGTAAAGACATAGTCCCAATATTCCTTCACAAAATCAATTCTATGTAAAGGAATATTTAATTTTTGACAAACTTCTAATGCATCATTATAATCCTGTTCTTGAGGACATATATTATTATTTAATGTTGGATTACCTAATATGTCATTATTAACAGAACTATCCCAGTTACGCATAAATAAACCAATTACATTATATCCTTGTTCAATTAATTTAATTGCGGCTACACTACTATCTACTCCGCCACTCATTCCAATTACAACTGTTTTCATATAATTCATCACCACAATTATTATATCATCATTATTGTTAAAATACAAAAAATAGTCAATTCTGACTATAAAAAACCAATTACAAATTTAATTAATATTGGTGAAATAAAAACCTCAATTAAAGCAGTAATAATGGTTGTTATTATGCAAATAATTAAAATTTTTAAGTATTTATTCATAATATTTTTAAAATCAAGATTTTGTTTTTTAATTATTACCATAAACAATTTTAGTGATAATGATAATGAATATATAGTTAAAAATAAAATTATAATTAAATTAATTACCATATGTGGAAATACATATGCAAGTGATAATAAACACCCTTTTAATTTAAAGTTTGCTATTATACTTGAAATTGAAAAACCTAAAACAAATGTTTTACAAAATAATAAGAAAAGTATAATTGGTATTCCAATTATAGAAATACCCAAAAGCCAAATAAAAATTATATACCCACAATTAGACAATAAACAATTTATAAGACTTGCATTATAATTTAAATTATTACTTTTCACATCGACTATAAAATTATTTAAGTATTCACTTACTAAATTTCTATCTGTTTCATTCAAGGCAACATTTAAAATAGAACCAATAATGATACCTATTATTCCTATAATAATTAAAAAAATTAACATACTTTTATTAGCTTGAATATTACTTTTTATCTTGTCCAATATTTTTTTCATGTTTCACCTCTAAAAAATAATATTTACTAAAAAAAATTTTATTCCATATTTTTATAAAATATAGTATAATTTTTATTGAGGTGTTATCATGAACGAAAAATTTAAAAAAGCTATGGTAATTTTTATGCTAGTTGCTGTTATTGCAATGTTTGTATCATCTTTAATATTTATTTAAAAAATATTTTAAGAAGTTATAAAGTGTTCAAATAAAAACTGATACTTTGAGTTAATCTCTATATCAGTTTTTTAGTAATTTGATTTACATTTCTATTTTAATTTTGAATTTATTAACTTTCTAATTGCTTCAATTTCATCATATTTATCATTTATTTCATTCTTATAATTTTTAGATATTTTATAAATAGTAATTAATGCGGATATATATGATGAAATCGATACAATAATTCCTAGTGTAGAAAAACCTTGGATTATTAAAAATAACCCAAAAATTAATAAGATTAAAAATGTTATTGATAAAATAAGTAATTGTAATTTATTTTTGTGTTCTTGCTCTAATTCAGTAATTCTTAATTTAAGATAATCTAATTGTTCATCTTTAGTCAACTGCATTTTTTCCATATTAGCTAACACATTATTATAAACTATTTGGCTTTTAGATTCATCTTTACTTCCAATACTTATATTTATACTACCCTTTTCTTTTTTCATATAATCCCTCTTTCTTGAGGTATTATTATATATTTTTTATATATAAAAGTCAATGAAAATTGCTACTTTACGATAGTTACATCAATAAATTAATAAATTTAATACTACATTCTAAAATATAAGTATTAAATTTAATTTTTTATAATTATATAGCTTCATATTTTTGAATTATTATTTTCTTTTTTTCGCAAAATCACATAAACCACACCAAATCGCAAGTGCTATTATTAAAATTGTTCCCATTTTACTATATCCTCCTTGATTTTTCTTAAATTTTAATACCATTTAAGATGACATAGATCTAAAACTCAACTGTACTCCTAAAATTCATTAATTTGGTTTTAATACCATTTAAGATGACATAGATCTAAAACAGAATTTAAAATCTGATAAATAGTAGGTGGGTTTTAATACCATTTAAGATGACATAGATCTAAAACATATAAAGGAAGCTATAAATAGAGTTATAGGTTTTAATACCATTTAAGATGACATAGATCTAAAACTCATATCGTTGTATACTAACAACTTCATGAGTTTTAATACCATTTAAGATGACATAGATCTAAAACATTCTTCTAGTATATAATAGTAGATAACCAGTTTTAATACCATTTAAGATGACATAGATCTAAAACGGAATATATGACGCACCTATATTAGTTGGCGTTTTAATACCATTTAAGATGACATAGATCTAAAACAAATTTAACAACAGGTGTATAACCATTATAGTTTTAATACCATTTAAGATGACATAGATCTAAAACTTCGTTATTATTCTATACACTTTTAAATTAGTTTTAATACCATTTAAGATGACATAGATCTAAAACCTTCTTCTGCCATCTCATCTCTATCTTCAAGTTTTAATACCATTTAAGATGACATAGATCTAAAACGTATCAATTCATTACATTTTGCCACACTTTGTTTTAATACCATTTAAGATGACATAGATCTAAAACAAAGAGAGGCATTTATAACTAAAACATTAGGTTTTAATACCATTTAAGATGACATAGATCTAAAACACACAAATAATAAATCAATCAAATTGATTTGTTTTAATACCATTTAAGATGACATAGATCTAAAACCGCTCCTTCTTTCATTATTATTATTTACAGGTTTTAATACCATTTAAGATGACATAGATCTAAAACTATCCTATAGTTTCATAAAAATATGAATAAGTTTTAATACCATTTAAGATGACATAGATCTAAAACGGGCAAATAATAGCATATTATATAGTATGGGTTTTAATACCATTTAAGATGACATAGATCTAAAACACAAGTTTTTATTTTATAACTATAGGTTAAGTTTTAATACCATTTAAGATGACATAGATCTAAAACAACCTCACTAGTATAAATCCAATTTGAATGGTTTTAATACCATTTAAGATGACATAGATCTAAAACCCAATTATGATAATGAAACTGGAAAAACTAGTTTTAATACCATTTAAGATGACATAGATCTAAAACTTGTAATTGCAAATGTGTTGAGTTATGGTCGTTTTAATACCATTTAAGATGACATAGATCTAAAACAGATTTGAACCTCGTAAAAGGGCAATTGATGTTTTAATACCATTTAAGATGACATAGATCTAAAACATATGCTCATATGAGAGATGTTCCTTTAAAGTTTTAATACCATTTAAGATGACATAGATCTAAAACCATAAAAAACGTTTCTATAATCATTTTTAAGTTTTAATACCATTTAAGATGACATAGATCTAAAACACAATATTCATTTTTTTTACGGTTTAATGTGTTTTAATACCATTTAAGATGACATAGATCTAAAACCGCGCACGCGCGATATTATAAATATTAATTGTTTTAATACCATTTAAGATGACATAGATCTAAAACAATGGAAATGATATATACCCAAGTCCATATGTTTTAATACCATTTAAGATGACATAGATCTAAAACCTCAAATAAGCATAGATCTATTAAATATCATAGAGTTATATTTAATTATCTTAAATGATAAATCTATATCACAATTTAATTATATCACAAATTCTACTAAGTCATTATCAACAATTAGTTTTTTTTCGTATTTACTAATACTGGTATAACATTGTGAATCCACTAATATTAATTTTACATTATTGTATATTGCATATTTATAAAACTCTTCCAACTCTTCTGCCGATAAATATTGTTTTAGATTAATAAATATTAATATATTTGATAATCTAAGAATATTTTCTAAATCAATTAATAAGAAGAGATTATTTAATATATCATCATAATTTTTAATCGTTATTTTTAATTCTTTCAATATTGCTTCCAAATCAATATCAATTGATATATACAAAGGTATATCATATTTGTTTAATTGTTTATTTACCTTTGTATATATTTTTTTCTGTAAATTTAATATCTCATTTTTATCTTCATCATTTATTTCACTAACTAATTGTTTGAGTATTTCCATATTATATTTTTTTGAATTAAAATCAAATTCAAAAAAATTATTAAATATTTTTATTTTATTAAAAACACTAATTTCTTTATTATTATCATCCAAGAAAATAAATTCTTCAAGAATATCACCATTACTAATTGAATACAAATCTCTAACAAAACGATAAAAAAATTTTTTATTTTCCATTTCAATTGAATTAATTTTTCCATCTTCAAATATAATACTATTTTCAACATAATTACAATTTATTCTCATAAAATCACTAACCTATCTTCGTTATCAACTATCTTAGAATCATGTTTCCCAATTATATATTCTATTTGTGAGTATTGTTTTTCAGTTATGGTGAGAACTTGAATTAATCCTTTTTTGGGTGATTTTTTTCTCAATCTTTCCATTAATCCCTCAGATTGCTGTAAATTTAAAACCAATTTAGAATAAACAGACTCTTGCATCATTACAAATCCTTCACTAATTAAGTATTTTCTAAATTCAGAATAATTTCGTTTATCTCTTGCATAAATATTTGGCAAATCAAAAAATACAATTGTTCTCATTGCTCTATCCCTCATAGTAAATAAATTCCTTATAATTATCTGAATCATTTATAGAATCAAGGGTATTTTTTATATACATCTTTATTACATCTTTTAAAATATACTTTTTATTTTGATACATAAAATAATTATTAAAGATATTTACGATGTCTAATTTATAATCTTTATCAAATTTTCTGTTTTGGTTATAATATACAAAATTGTCTATAATTATTCTAAACGGTTCCATTAAATCACAACTTAAATTAAATTGATTAAATTCATTTTTATGATGAATACCTAACTGTGTTAAATATCCATTATTAATAACCTCTTTATTTATAGTTGAAAGTAGTATTGCATATCCATAATTTAATGCGGCATTCACTTCATCTGAATTATTTCTAACAAAGTTATTACCGAAAAGAGAATTAAAATATACTTTAGCAGCGTGTCCTTCTCTATTCGTTTTATCACCAACTTTTACATCATTTATGTAACTTAATACTAAATCATATTTATCAGATTTTACTTTTCTAAGTAATAATGATTGATTAAGAATTTTATTCTTTACAATTTTAGACCATAGTTCATCTTTATTGCTAACTTTCCAAGAAATTTGTTCCTTAATTTTTTTACTAGAATTATGTCTTGAATAATAAGAAGATAATTCCCCAAAAGGATTATGTTTATCATCGCAAAAAATTATATTTATTTTATTATCTGAAAGTTCCTTTAATAAATATGTAGAAATAGATACAGATATAGAATCAACTATTATAGTATCTATTTCTGATAAATGTACATATTTTTCATCATTATTTTGTTTAACAACTAAAAACCTATTTTTATAACTTATTTTAGATTGTTTTGAAATAACTACTGTTCTAAAACTCATATATACTTTCCCTTAATCCAGTAAAAGATTTATTTGATATTTTCATACTATCAATTATACGACCATTTTTCTTTCCAAATGCAGATGAACTTTTTTCATTTAAAAACTTAAAATTAGCATTATCGCTTTTACAATTTAGTAATTTAGTTAATTCTTTAATGATTTTTTCTTTTTCTTCTATTGTAAAAATACTATAATCATCATAATTTATTAATTGTTTCAATTCTAAAATTAAATTAGAAAATAGGACATAATTATTATCTATAGACTTTACAATATAAGTAATAATATTATCTAATTTTTTCTCATAATCAATAAGCATATCATTACCTTTTTTATTAAATAATTTGTTTAATGCATACTTATTTTCCTTCATAAATTCTTTATCGTATTTAAACTCTAAAGCATTGCAAACCTCAACCCTATCTGATGCACCAATTAAATAACAAATTTGATTATTCCAATTTATTAATGAATAAAATGGCACCTTTTTATTAGAAATAACTAAATTATCATTCTCTTTTAATTTTAATAGTTTTCTAAAATAAGATTCAATATTTTCTTTTGATTCATTTTTTAAAAATATTGGAAAACCAACTAATCGATTGCTTTTTTTATTTTTATGTGTATAGTTAATCATTACTGCATATGATGGGTTAATACTTGTATATGAACCATAATCTTTAATAGGCATATTTTTCTTTAAAGGAATTCCTTTATCAGATTTTTTTTGTTTTGTTTGATTGAAGAATTCTCCTGTTCTAATTTCTGTTTTTTTACTAATTAATATATCGTTTCTATATAATGTATCCTCGACAGTTTGATTAAATTTTTTAGCATCAAATAATATTTCACCAGTTTTTTCATCAATTAAATTACCGGAAATTTTATTTACAATATAACTTGCATCGGCATCTAAACTGTTTATTACATATCCATACTTTAATTTTTTGTATTGTCCTAATTCTCTTAATTTTGAATTTAACTCTTTTACCATTTCAAAATTAATTTTCTTTTTCATATATTTTTCTTTATATTCTCCAAGTACTGCTGCTAAATAAGCATCATGAGCATGGTGATAATCGTTTATTTCACGAAACTTAAATAAATCATATCTTTCTCTATAATTATGTGATAAGTCTGCTTTCAGATAAATGATTTTAGAATTTTCATAAAAATTACCTAATATATTTGCTACATGTTTTATAATTTGTCTTGTTTCGACTAATTGTCTATTAATAAATCCCTCAATATCATCTTCACTATACTCATTTCTAATTAAATTATAGAATTTTTTAGCAGACATTAGTTTTTTCTCTTGCAGCTTTTTCCACCAAATTTTATTTTTTTCTGTACGATACTCCCTTGGCAAAATATAATTAGCAGCTTTATTTTGATTACATTCTCTATACACTAAAGCTTTATTATCAATTGAGTCATCTTTAATTAAAGTTCTAGGTATTATATGGTCTATTTCATATAAATCCAAATCATCAATGTTTAAAGGTTTTCCAGAATACAAGCATTTTCCTTCTTGAATAAAATAAAGAAATAATTTTTGAGAAGATATTTTCTCTTTTTCATTTAATTGATTTATTAATAAATTATAGTTTTCAATATCATTTTTGCACGATTTGTATAAATCAAGTAAATATTTCTTTCCATCATCTGTACGTTTCTTTTCCTCATCTCCTCTTGACATTTCGATAGCAATATTTTTAGGTTCATAACCCATATATTTAACTAATTCTTCTGTAACCTTCAAAGCTTGATATATTCCCCTTTTTGTAGCGGGAGATGTAGCTAAATTATCAACTATTTTATAATCAAGTTTTTTATCCATTTTAGTATTATTATATTCCTTTATCATATCTTGAAATTTATATTCATTATTATTTAGTACCTGCATAAAATTTTCATCTGTTTCAGACATAATATCCAAAATTGATTTAAAATTTTCAGTTGTTTTATCTTTATAATACTTTGTTTCTAATAATTTTTTGGATAATCTACCCCAACCAGAATAAGACTTTTTTATTATTTTATTAATACTTGAACTGTTTAATTTATCATATGCATTTTTTACCTTATTTTCCAAAATATCTTTATCCTGAAAAATGGTAATCCATTCTATAATGTTTTCGGCATCGTTAACGTTATAATTAGTATTTTCAAATATTCCATTTTCTCCAAAAAAGTCTATATATGACTGCATATTATTAGCAAATTTATTATCTGCAGAATAGCCAATAATATTATAGTTATCGTACATATCCCATTCACCAGTTGATCTAATATAATCAATAAATTTTTTGTTAGTTATAGTACCAGATGTTTTTAAAAACAAATCTTTTATTGTATTTTGTTGTTGACTAATACTCATCCTAGAACCATTAATTCTTATTTGTTTAAGTTCATTCATTACTTTGAACTTAGAATATAAAATTGAATTATTCGGTAATGCATACTCATCTAGTAAATATGTACAATGAGAAATCATTCTCTTAATAAATTCTTCTGCTGTTTTTTCCTTATCTACTACTTCATCAAAATTATAGGGAGTTATTTTAACATTTTCTATTTTTCTTTTCATCCAAGCAAATTTACTTTGATCACTTGATACTAATGGTCCAACATAATAAGGAATTTTAAACTCTAACAATCTTACTAATTTATAAATTCCATTATTTGTTTTATTTAATAAGAATGGATAGTATTTTCCTTGGTTTTCTATTATTTTAATCAATTCATCTTTATTTAATTGATATGGATATTTTCCATTATCAGTAGATGTAATTCTTGGCAAAAAATCTCCGTTAGAAATTCTATATTTATTATTTACATACTCATCTATAATGTTTTGATCAATTATTACGTTTGAATCAAAAAGTTCTATAAGTTTTTTCTCTAACAACTTATTAAAATCTTCACTAGTTATTTTGTTAGTTATGTATTCATCATAAAGACAAATATATTTTTCTTTTGTTCTAAATATTTGATTATAAAGTTTTCTATTGAATCTAAATAATTTTTTTAATAAGGCTAAATCTTTTTTATGTTCTTCATACTTTTCAACCATTAAATCTGATAAATTTGTATTATTTCTACCATTAAATAATTTTTTTAAAAAAAGTGAATCATATAAATTTTTGAATGAATCCATTATTTCAATATTATCACCTAACATATCCGAAAATTCGCAATACTTAGTATCATAATCAGGATCTTTAAAACTTAATTCTATTTTTTGATTATTTTCCTCTATGGCTAACATTTTATTAAAATTAAATTTATTACCAACAATCATTTTAATGAATTCGCCTATAAATTCTTTTGGTAATATATTTGAAAATTCTTTTTGCAACTCCACCTTAATATCATTTTTTGATTCTTTTAATAGAATTTCAACCATATTATCTAAATTAATTAAAGATTGATAATTGTCTGGTAAATTTAAGGTTGGCAAATCTAAAATTGAATTAAAAACATCACATAATTTTTCTTTAATATTTAAACTGTTAACACTAAAATTACTATTTTCATATAAGAAATTTCCTCTATATTTTATAATATGGTGAATAGAAAGATAAACTAATTTGATATCAAATTTTTCTTTACTTTCTATAATTGATTTTCTCAAATGATAAATAGTTGGATATTTTTTATTGTATTCTTTTATTTGTGTTTTTTCATCATTTGTTAATTTAATTGTTTTATTTATGTTATCATTTTCTAAAAATTTTGACTCTTTTAATTTTTGAAAAAAAGCACTATCAATTTCGTTTTTAAATTCTTCTCTTAAAAGTTTTATTCTTTCTCTTCTTCTATCATATCTTCTTCTTGTACTTCTAAAATTTCTTCTAGTAGCTGCTGTATCTGCCTCATCAAAAAGTCGTACTCCCCATAAAGCTTTTCCACCTTTTTTTATTACTTTTTGAGTGTTTTCTTCTACAATAGCCCAACCAACAGAATTGGTTCCAATATCAAGCCCTATATTATAATTTTTTTTCATATTGACATACCTCCAATTTTATGATACTATTAAGTTGTCTTAATACCATTTAAGATGACATAGAGAGTTAAAATAAAGCTTTAAGCCTAAATGCTCACATTATGTGTTCGACTGTTTAGCAGTCTTTTTTTATGTCCTCAACTTAATAATAAAAAAGGCTACTACAAAACTTTTCAAGTCTGTACTAGCCCTTAAACAATTTAATTTTATCATTTTATACGACATATTTCAACAAATTTCGCTCAAGAATTATATTTCTTACGTCCTTTAAAAAATATCTTACAAATTTTTATAGAATCCTTTATTGGTTTAAATCTTGAATGTTTGTTTTTATTTATATAAACAGTATTAATAGTAATTTCAATTATGTTAATATGTTTTTTTATGCAATAAATTAATACATTAGTTTCAAAATTAAATTTATTACCATCTAAATAACATAATTCTTTAATTAAACTATTTGGATATATTCTAAGTCCTGTTTGAGTATCTGATATATATTTTTTATAGAATATTCTAAACATTCTTGATGTAATTTTATTTCCAAGCTTAGATTTTAATGGAACAATCTTTAAATTAAAATTTCTAACACCTAATATTAAACTATTATTATCGAAAAAATTCATTAATTTAAAAGTATCTTCTATTAAGTGTTGTGAGTCATCATCTAAAGTTATAATTCCATCATATTTATTTTTTAAATTTCTTATATAATATCTAAATCCAGTTTTTAATGCTGCACCTTTTCCTAAATTAATTTGATGAGTTAAAATAGTACAGTACTTTAATTTTTTCAAATCTTCAAATATTTTTTTATCTTTAGATCCATCATCAACAATTAAGATTTCTAAAAACCCACTTTTATATAAGTCCTTAACATACTGAATTAATGAGTTTGTAGGATTAAATGATGGAATAAGCGGTATAATTTTTTTCATAGTTAATTCCCTTCTAATTCATTTAAAATAGATTGTGCAATAGATTTAGCATATTTATCATTATTATTTTTAATATTAGTAACATCTTTTTTACTTGTTAAATAACCAAGTTCTAATAAATAGCTTTCCATTCCTACATTTGAATTATAATAATAGTTATAAGCAGTACCATCTCTACCATCTTTATAGGCACCACTCATATATCCTCCTGTTTCACGAATAATAAAATAATATGTAGTTTTTAGGTCTATATCATAAGGTTTATACCCTTGTGTTTTAGCGGTTTCACTAGCTTCACGTAAATCAATATCCTGAAGGGTTCTTGTATAAACACCATTTTTAACCTTGAAAGAATTATTAGTTGAAAATTTTGTTCCAGAATTTTTTACGATATTACTAGCTAAAGAAGAAGCAAACGAATAATCAATATTATAAGATGTATATATTTCAAGTCCAGAGTCATTATAATCGTTGCTATTTAAATGAATTGCAAACAAATATTTTGCCTTACTATCATTTGCTATATTAACTCTTCCATTTTTCCCATAATTTGGTAACCTTTCTTCTAAATTTAAATCACCTCTAGTTAGTTTAACCTTAAGTCCATTTTTTTCTAATTCTTCTTTTATTTTAGAGCTAATTAAATAAGTAAAATCAGTTTCACAATAAGAATTACCACAAGCACCCTTATCAATACCACCATGCCCTGGATCTAATACAATATCATATACATCTTCATTATTATCTTTTTTTACATTAAGATTTATAGTATCATTTTTATTTTGAAAATTATATTTTTTTTGAGCATTATTTTTTCTAATTGAATAATATTCGGTTTCTCCGTAATTTGTATTATTTTTTAATTTATAATATATAATATCATTTCCATTAATTAATTCTATATATAAGTTATAATTTCCTACATTTAAGTTATCAATTAAATAACCATTATTTATTTTATCACCAAGATAAAAATTAATATTATTATTTTCAAATTCATAATCAAGTGGTACCTTTGTATCTTCCCCAGAATGGAATAGCAAATTAATTTCATCAAAACTTAAATTTTCTTCTATATTACCTTTAATATTTAAATGATTTCCATAAATATAAATTTCTGAAATAAATGCCACATTATCTGTTTCAATAATATATTTTTTAGGAAATAAGTTAAATAAAAATTTTATTCCACAAAATGCAATATATACAATTATTATAAAAATTATAAATAATAATAGTAATTTTTTTGCTCTTTTTGATCTTTTTCTTTTCATATTATTACCTCAATATCATTATAACAAAAAAATTAGTAATCAATATACTAATTTAATAATTTTTTTAAGACTTTACATTGCCAAATTCTATAATATCCATATCGTTATGATACAAACAATTAAGTTTTTGTAAAAATTTTGGGGATGATGCTGAAAATTTCATAATTCCACCTGTTATAATTAAAACTATCTTTTTATTATTAATAATAAATTCTTTTTTGCCTCTTGTATTTGCTGGAAAAAATTTCTTTTCTGGACTTATTAAACCAATTGTAGTAGGTAATTTTTTTAAAATAGGAAATAATAATCCATCATGCATATGACCAGATAAAATTAAATCAACTGAATTTATTATTTTAATTTTTTCTAATGTTTTTTCATTTATTTTAAGTGGTGAGTGGCACATCAAAATTGTATATTTATCTTCCTTTAAATCATTAAAATTTTCATTCATTTCCTTAATTAATACATCCCCATTTTCTTGCTTGATATAATAATTTCTACTTTGATTATAGCCAATTATTCTATAATTTGAGGTTTCATATATTTCATTATCTAAAAGATGTATTTTTAAATTATTATTATTTTTTATCATTTTGTGCCAATATAAAATTGATTCACTAGATATATTACCAGTTTTTAATTTTTTTTGATTCATAAAATCATGACTGCCTAATACAATAAAGACATCTGATATATCTGATAATTTATTTAATACTTGTAATAAATATTTTTCATTTTCTAATTTTTTTAAGTATCTAAATTCATCAATCAAGTCTCCACATATTAATATAATATCAGGTTTTAAAAATTTAGCTTTTTCAATCATATTATTTATTAAAATTTTGTTATAATCATCCCATAGATGAATATCACCTGTTAATAAAATCTTAAATTTCTTTTTTATTTTATTACTATATAATTTGTATTTTTTAACTTTAATCATAGATCACCTATCCAAAAAATTACAAGTTTTACATAATAATTCACACTTTTTGTGATTTTTAAAACCCGCTAACATATTTATATATCTTTTAGTATTTTTTATATCATTTATATCAGATGAAAAAATGTTTCCTAAATTTATAGTTCCTTCTGAGTCAAGACAACACGGTACTATAGTTCCATCAACAAGTATGCCAATGTGATCACTTAGTGCATAACAAGTACCTTTTTGATAAATCTTTTTATTATTCAAATTAGGCCATATAAATTCGTGAAAATTATTTATAAAAATATTATCTTTAATTTTTATAAATCTTTTATTTTCTAAATCTTCTAATGTTATACTTAAATTATATTTTTGATTTATTAAATTTAGTATATTTATTGTATTTTTATTTTTTACCCATAATCTAAGCGATATATATGTTTGTTTTGATAAGATATCTATACTTTCAAATATATTATTCATATATTTTTCTAATGTAATATTAAACTCATCAAATGAATGAAGTGAAATATTTAATTGTCTAATATTCTTATTATTTTTGATCTTATTAATTAAATAACCATTTGTAGTAATATTTACAAAGAAATATTTGCTAGCATAATCTATATATTCATTTATTTTAGGATGTAGTAATGGTTCTCCCATAAGATGAAAATATAAATATTTAGTATGTGGTTTAATTTTATCTAATATTATATGAAATTTTTCTTCATCTAAAAAAGCTTTTGTTCTTTTATTTTTCGCACAAAAATTACAATTTAAATTACAATTATTAGTTATTTCTAAATATATTTTTTTATACATAAATCCTCATTATCTTAATTTTACAAATCAACTTCTGTTATATTTATAGTTTTAATAAAATTAATTACTTCATCTGCTTCATTATCTTTTAAATTATTATTTATAACAGCTATATTTTCATTTATACTGAAAAACGAAATATCATTCCAGTATTTAGAGTCATCATAGTAACCAACAATTGCATTTTTACCATTATTTAAAACTATATCTTCAGTTTTTCTTCCAGTTCCACAAACACTAAATGGATTATTATAAATATATAACATTGCATATTGATTTTCATCATTTTTATATAATTTTACGGCAAATTTATAAAAATTATCTTCTGAATCATTTTCTATTTCTTCATATTTCCAACTGCTTGGTATATTTAATTCAAATTTAATATTATTTACTGTTTTAGAATAATTTATATTATTATCACCATTTTTACTAGTTTCAATTTTTGTATCTATTTCACCAGTACTATTATTTTCTTTCTTTGTTACTTTACATCCTGTAATACTAAGCAATATAGTTATACATATTAAAATATTTAATAACACTTTTTTCATATTCATTTCCCCATTCTAATAAACTATTATTCAAACATATATACATTATACTACTTTTTTAATCTAGAAAAAAGAGTGAATAAATCACTCTAATTTTCCGCTTCTTCTAACATATTTGTAATAAATATACCATATCCTTTAGTTGGATCATCTACTACCACGTGAGTTACTGCGCCAATTATATAGTCGCCTTGAATTATAGGTGAACCACTCATTCCCTGTATTATACCTCCAGTTTGATCTAACAAATCTTTATCTGTAATTTCAAATAATATATTTTTTGTTTTTTGATTTTCTTTAGATATTCTTATAATATTAATAGAATATTCCTTTATTGTTGAATCATTTAAAACAGTTAATATTTTTGCTTCCCCTTTTTTTACATCACTTGGATTTGCAACCTTGTAAAGTTTTTTGTTAGGCAATTCTTTTGTATACTCACCAAAAACACCTTGTTTAGTATTTTCGTTAATTATTCCATTAGTTTTATCAACATAAAATCTTGCATTTTTTTCACCAGGATTACCATTTTCTGATTTTTGAATACCAGTAACATCTGTTTCAAATATTTTCCCATCTTTAACTTCTAAAATTTGACCAGTGTTTTTTTCTATTATTTCATGTCCTAATGCACCAAATAATTTTGTATTTGGATCAATAAAACTTAATGTTCCAACACCTGTAATACTATCTTTTACATAAAGACCAGTTTTTACAGTACCTGTATCGTCCTTATATAATGTTAATTTAGTAGTTTTCTCTTGCTTTCCTCTAATATAAGATATATTAATAGTATCTTTTTCTTTATATGTATTAATTTTACTTACCATTTCATCTATATTGTTAATTGAACTATTTTCTATTGCTACAATGGTATCACCTATTTGTAAGTTAGCATCAATAGCGGGATTATTATTTCCTATCTTATATGTTCCTACTATAATAACACCTTTACTATTAAGCTCAATTCCAATGTTTTCACCGCCAGCAATGATATATTCTGAATAAGCTAAGGTACTACTTGGTATAATAAATAATGAAAGAAGAAAACACGTTAATGCTTTTTTAAATTTTTTAAAAAACACTTAAACATCTCCTTTTCATTCGATATAGACCACATTATTATTATGTATAAATTTATTATAGATATGAAAGTAAGTTTCTTCCAAAAATTATTCATCAAAAATATTACTATTAATATCTATAATGTCGTTAAAATTAATTTTAATATTATTTTTTAACATTATTAAATTTTTTACTTCATCTACTTTAATAACATAATCAGTTATACTTTTATAGATTCCTCCTTCTTTAACTTTATCTTTAAAAAAATATATAAAATTAAATTTTTCTTTGTTAATATAATTTTTTATAATATTAATTTTTTCATTTATAATATAATTTTGTTCTTCGGTTAAAATACGTTTATTATTAGTAATTCTAGATTCTTCCTCTATAGACTCAGTATAACCCGTTAAAGCACGAAAAGGAGCAAATTCAAAAGCACGATTGGAAATAGACATTTTTTTATGATTTTTAACACCATTATATTTTATATCAATTATATCTTCATAATTTTTCATGCTCTATGTCCTCCTACTTCATTATTTCTTTCTATAGTTCTAGCTCCATTACACAAATTCATACCTTTTAAAATTGAATTTTTACCATATTTTTTCTTAATGTCCAGTAATACATTTTGAAGTTTATTTTCTTCGATTAAAGAGTTATGATTAATATTTTGCGTATTTATTTTATTATAATCAAAAATATTTAACTGTTCTTTAATTTCTATTTTTTCTATTTCTTCATAAACTCTACTTGCACATATATTTATTCTTTTAATTAGAAGATTTTTATTTACAATTCTATCATATAATTGTTCTATTTTTTCTAATATTATTTTAGTTGAAGATGTTTTAAAATCTAAATTTATAGCTCCATGAGTAGGTTTAGGTATTTTTCTATTATATTGATCAAATACTATTTCAAAACTATTAATATTATTAGTATTTGTTAAATTACTAATATCATACCCGATATTTAAAACTAATTGATTGGTAACTAACTTTTTTTCTACTAATTCTAGTGTTAATAATTCAGTCATTTCTAAAACGATTAATTTGGATTTAGAATAATTATAAGGACAGTGTAAAACCTGACCTGAGCTTATACTACTTGACTCTGGTTTATAATTTTTAATATCTATAATTGTACAAGGCTCATATCCCCAAGCATGATCTATTAATAGTTCTGCATTAACACCAAATAATTTATATAATAAGTCTTCATTGTCAATTGAAACTCTAGCAATATCACCCATTGTATAAATTTGATATTGTTCTAATCTTTTAGCGTATCCTTTACCTACTCTCCAAAAATCAGTAATTGGTGTATGATTCCACAACTTTTTTCTATATAAAAATTCATTTAGGTATGCTATTCTAACACCAAATTCATTAGCATTTTCGTGTTTTGCTTCTATATCCATTGCAATCTTAGCCAAATATAAATTATCGCCTATTCCAGCTGTTGCTGTTATACCAGTTGTATCATATATATCTTTAATTATTTTAGTAATTAATTCTTCATAAGAAAGATTATAAAGTTTTAAGTATGATGTTATATCGCAAAAAACTTCATCAATAGAATAAACATATATATCATCCTTAGATAAATATTTTAAATAAATACCATATATTTTAGTACTATATTCCATATATAATTTCATTCTTGGAAGCGCTATAATATAATTCAATTCTAAATTTTTATTCTTTTCTAATTCAATATCATTATAAGATTTAGATGTAAAATTTTTATATGAATTGTTTTTTCTTCTCTCATAATTTATTTTTTTTACTTTAGATACTACTTCAAATAGTCTTGATCTACCAGATAAACCATATTTTTTTAAAGAGGGAGTTACAGCTAGGCAAATTGTTTTTTCTGTTCTAGAAGAATCTGCAACTACTAAATTAGTTGTTAATGGATCAAGACCTCTTTCAACACATTCACATGATGCATAAAAACTTTTTAAATCAATACAAGCATATACATGTTTCATACTTTTCACCTTGAAAATTATATCACGAATATTTGTTTGTGTCTATTTAATAAAATAAAAAATTAGGTGGAAAATGAACTGAACCCCAAAAGTTGGACAGTTTATAAATAGTTTCTAATTAGAGGATTGTAACCTGTAATTTACGGGCGA
>CAKOXI010000016.1 GCA_934130045.1 uncultured Bacilli bacterium
TTAAGCACTTTAACGCCGACAATAGTGTAAGCGAAGATAGGTAGTTGCCAATTTTTTTTTTGCTTTTTTTATATAATATTAAAAATTTTTTTTATTAATTTACTTCTAAAAATTTACATGTTATAATAATTATGGTGATAAGAATGGAATATAAGATAACAACAAGAAATGAAATGGAAACAATTGAAATTGCACAAAATTTTGAATCAGAAAAATTTCCAAATATGATTATTTGTTTAAATGGTGAATTAGGTAGTGGAAAAACAATATTTACTAAGGGTATTGCAAACGCATTAGGTATAACAGAAACTATTACATCTCCTACATTTACAATTATAAAAGAATATAATGGTGAGTTACCATTATATCATATGGATGTATATAGACTGGATGGAAATACTGAAGGATTAGGTATTGAAGAATATTTTTCAAAAGGTGGGGTTGTAATTATTGAATGGGCTGATACAATCAAAGATATTTTACCAAATGAACGTTTAGATATAAAATTCAAAGTAGTTGATGAAAATAAAAGAATTTTAATTATTAAACCATATGGGAAAAAATATGAAGATTTATGTGAGGCTGTTTTATGATAGATTTATTTATAGATACATCTATAAAATATGTAACTATTTCTGTGATTGAATCAGATAATATTATTTACACTTTTCATGAGAAAATAATGGAAGATTTATCTGTTAAAATTCTTTCAATAATAGATAATGCTTTGAAAAAAACTAATAAAAATGTAAGTGATATAAATAAAATTTATGTTGTTAATGGACCTGGTAGTTTTACTGGAATAAGAATAGGTTTAACTATTGTAAAGGTTTTAGCTTGGTCATTAAATATTAGTGTTTTTCCAGTTTCTTCATTAGAGTTAATTGCAACAACTGAGGTAAACAAGGATTATATAGTCCCATGCATTGACGCAAGAAGAGAAAATGGATATTTAGGATTATATGATAAAGATTTAAACATTATTAAAAATGATCAATTCTGTAATATAAATGATTTTTTGAAAAAAAATTGTTTAAAGGATAATTATGCATTAGTAACATATGATGATATAAATGTTGAAAATAGAGTATTTCCAAACATTGACATAATGAGAGTAATAAAAAAACATAAAAATGACAAATCTGTTAATCCACATTTATTAAATCCAAATTACTTAAAAAATACAGAAGCTGAAGAAAAATTAAAACATGATAAGAAAAATTAGTTCTAATGATATAAATATTTTAAATAAATTAGCCAGCAACTTTAACATTGTTTTAAAGAAAAATAATATTGATCAAGGAAATTTTATCGGTTATTTTATTGATGAAAATTTGATTGGATATATGGATTATTCTATATATTATGAAAGAGCGGAAATAAACTATATTTTTGTTGAAAAAAAATATAGAAATAAACTTGTAGCATCAAAACTAATGGAATATTTTTTAAAAGAAAATGGTAATTTAGAAAATGTTACATTGGAAGTTAGAGAAAATAATAATATTGCCATAAATTTTTACAAAAAATATGGATTCGTTGAATGTGCTAAAAGAAAAAAATATTATGGTAATGAAGATGCAATTTTAATGATTAGAAAAGAAGTGTAGTAATGAAAGATTTTTATATACTAGCAATAGAATCAAGTTGCGATGAAACCAGTGTTTCTATTGTAAAAAATGGTAATCAAGAAATATCAACAGTGGTTTTATCACAAATGGATACACATGCAAATTATGGTGGGGTCGTTCCAGAAATTGCCAGCCGTATGCATATAGAAAATATTACAATAGTTTTAGAAGAAGCTTTGAAAAAATCGAATTTGAAAATGGATCAAATTGATGCCTTTGCTGTAACCTACGGTCCAGGATTAATTGGCTCATTATTAATTGGTGTAGAAGCCGCTAAAACACTCGCATATATTTATGATAAACCACTTATACCAGTAAATCATATTGCTGGTCATATATATGCGAATAATTTAGAAAATGAAATGAAATTTCCATTAATCGCATTAGTTGTTAGTGGTGGGCATACGGAAATAGTTTACATGAAGGATCATTATAGCTTTAAAAAAATTGGTGGTACATTAGATGATGCTGTTGGAGAAGCATATGATAAGGTTGCTAGAGTATTAAATTTACCTTATCCAGGAGGACCACTAGTAGATAAATTAGCCCAAAAAGGAATTGACACATACAATCTTCCCTTACCAAAGGATGATGAAAGTTTTGATTTTAGCTTTAGTGGAATAAAAAGTGCAGTGATAAATATTAGGCATAATGAAGAACAAAAAGGAAATAATATTAATATTGATAATTTAGCTACATCATTTCAAAATAGAGTTGTAAAGATATTATCAAAAAAAACATTAAGAGCATTGAAAAAGTATAACGTAAATAATTTAATAATTGCTGGTGGTGTTGCTGCTAATAAAGGAATAAGAGAAGAATTTAAAAAAATGTGCGATGATAATCATATTACATTATCTATTCCAAGAATAGATAGATGTACTGATAATGCAGCTATGATAGGTGCAGCAGGTTTTTATGCATATAAAGTTGGTAAGAGAGCGGATATATATTTAAATGCTGAAGCATCAATTGATCTTAATTAGTTAAAAAGGGGTGATAATGTGCTTAACGAGGAAGAAAGAAAATATTTATCTTGTCCTAGATTATCTTTGAAAATAAATTATGTAAAATTTGAAGATAATTTTGATAATAATGATATATTTTATTATTATGGTAATGGAATTATAATTTCTACAATTAATAGTGAAACATATATAGACAAAAAAATATATAATGGTGAAGCGTTAAATACATTATTAAATAATATTTTTTCCTGTATAGATACAACAGAACTAATACTACCAATAGAATTATTATCAGTAGAAATAATTAGTAAAACATTTGCTAATTTAAATTGTTCTGTTTTAACTATAGAGGAAAATATAAAAATAACTAAGGAACAGCTTGTTGCAATTAACACAAACTGTAACATAAAAGAATTAAAGGTTTCTGAATTTGATAAATTAAGTAATGAATACAAACTCAATTTTAAGATTGTCCCAAATTTAAAAAAAAGATTCACTAGTAAAAAATTTGATAATTTGATAATTGATGATATATTTAATTTTAAATATTTTAATATAGAATTACCATTAATTGATGATTTTGAAACAGAGGACAAAAAAATTATAAGCGAAAAAAAAGATTTACAGTTAATTATTGATTCTTTAATTGATATTGATTCTCTAACCTTTACTATATTAGATAATGGCAAAGATTCAATTATTCAATCTGAAGAAATTATAGAACAAATTGAAAAATCAATTAATAGTAAAATTGAAAATATATATTATATAACTGGTAATCGAAATATAGAAAATATAGAAGTTTTAAAAAATATTGAAAAGACCCATAAATTATCTATAATGTATGATAAAGATATTATTTGTTCAATTTCAGATTTTTTAAATATGAGAAAACATATAAATAAAATTATAGAATCAGTAAAAAAATTTGAATTATCACCATTAGAAAAAACTTTATATTTATATGATTACTTAAAGGATTTTTATAATGTAAATAGTAAATATATAAAAGATAAAAAGGCATCAAAATATATTCATAGAATATTTATTGCTAATGAATTAAATAGCCAATCATATGCAGCTTTATATGCAGAAATATTAAGAGAATTGAAAATACAAGCAACGGATTATTATTTATATACTCCGTTGTCTCAAGAGGTATTTTTAACAAAAGATAATCATGCCAGAACTATGATTTATTTGATAGATAAAAAATATAAAATAAATGGCTTATTTAGTTGTGATGTAGTATGGGATGCAATAAAAAAGAGTAAACAAAAATATCATTATGAATTTTTTTTGAACAGAATTGCAAACTTAAAAAAACAATATTCTACTGATGTTTTTAGAAATGATATAGAATTATTATTAGGAAATAAAAGCATAAATGATTTGTCTAATAAAGAAATTCAAGTGTTTGAAAAATTATTAAATAAAAATAGCATAAATGCATCTGATGTTGTTAATCTAAGGGAAATAATGAAATGCAATATATCATTAAAGATATTTTTATATGCTCTATCTGCTGTTAGAGTAGCGCAAGGAAGAGATAAGAAGTCAATAAAATTAGAGTTAGTTGCAATAGTTAATAGAACTAACAAGAATGAACAGTATACAAATAAATTTTATAATGCAAATGAAGATTTAAAATATTTAGATATTACAATCCCGGATTAAAAAAAATTATTGATTTCTCAATAATTTTTTTATTTCCATAATTTATTTGGATATACACCATTTTTTATTAATTTTTTTATACTATCAACGACTTCTTGTTTATCTTCTTTATATGTTACTCCATGCCACTCTGCTGTTGTAGATAAAACTTTAACTGTGATTTTATTTTCTAAAATTAATTTATAAACAAGATCAGCAATTAAGTATTCACATTTTAAAATATTATTTTTATTTTCTATTAAAAACTGTTCAAAATTTTCTTCTATATATTTAAATATTGATGGAGTAAATGTAAGCATATTCATAGAAACTAAATCAGAAGGTTCCATTTCAAAACTTGGATCACCATTAAGTGGTGAGGCAGTAATTTTATTATCAATAACTTCTACAGAACTTTCTAATAAATCTGATAATATACTATTATTGCTTTTGCAAACTCCTCTTTTAACTGCACCATTTTTTGATAAAACATTTTTTATCATATATCCAGTAACACAATAAAGATTTTCATCATTATGCTCATCTATAAATTTGGATGAAACAGTGTAAGCATCATCGCCATAAAAGTCATCAGCATTTATAATTGTAAATTGTTCATTAATAATATTTTTTGCTTCTAAAATTGCTTGTGCAGTTCCCCATGGTTTAGTTCTTTCTTGTGGAATTTCAAAATTGTTAGGAATATGCTCTAATTTTTGAAATACATATTCAACATTTATTTTATTTTCAATTCTTTTTCCAATCGTTTCTCTAAAAATATCATAGTTTTCTTCTTTTATAATAAAAACAACCTTATTATAACCTGCTTTAATAGCGTCATAAATTGAATAATCAATAATAAATTCACCATTAGGACCAACTGGTTCTACTTGTTTTAAT
This sequence comes from uncultured Bacilli bacterium, assembly GCA_934130045.1. GTDB lineage: Bacteria > Bacillota_I > Bacilli_A > RF39 > UBA660 > CAJLIR01. The sequence continues at coordinate 5,156 of CAKOXI010000016.1, forward strand.
CCACCAAATCTAGAACCCATTCCAGCTGCCATAATTAATAATGTTTTGTTTTTTTCTTTGTTCATATATTAACCTCTTTCTTTGTATTTAAATTGTAACATTATATAAATATTAAGTCAAATAGAAAAAAAGATTTATTTTTTAAACCTTTTCTCAATATAAAAAATTAAATAATACATAAGTGTTGCTATAATACATAAAACAATTATTCCAGCGATTACTAGATTCAAATTAAATACCTGTGATCCATACATAATTAAATAACCTAGTCCCTCTTTAGAAACTAAAAATTCCCCCATAATAACGCCAATTAAAGACATACTAATATTAATTTTTAAAGTACTAATTATATTATTATAGTTATAAGGAAGTATTAATTTAGAATATATTTGAATTTTATTTGCGCCAAGAGATTTCATAAGTTTTATTTTATTTGGATCAGTTCCACTAAAACCTTCATAAACATTTATAATTGTAATAATTGTTGATATTAGTAAAGCCATAATTATTATGGATTTCATTCCAGCACCAGCCCATATAATTATAATTGGTCCTAGTGCCACTTTAGGTAGGCTATTTAGTATTGTTAAATATGGATCAATAACTTTGGCAAAAAATTTGTTCCACCACATTAAAGTCGCAATTAAGATTCCTATTATAGTACCAAGAAAAAAACTAATAATTGTTTCATAAACTGTTATAAAAATATGCTGATATAAATTGTTTGTTTGATGTAAATTAATTATTGTTTCTAAAATTTTTTTGGGACTTGAAAATATAAATGTGTTTATTAAATTAAAATGTGCTAATAATTGCCATATAATTATAAATAAAAAGATTATAATAAATTGTGATAATCTAATAAAAAAAGATGTTTTTTTTCTATTTTTTAAATACTCTTTATGTTCTAAACTATACATGAAAATCAATTTCCTTCCAAATTAAATCATAATAATAAGAAAATTCCTTTGATTTTCTATTATTAATTGGATTTGATTTATTACTTAAATTTATATCAAATATTTTTTTAATTTTAGTAGGTCTCTTTGATAAAACAATTACTTTATCTGCCATACTTATTGCCTCGGCAATAAGGTTAATTAAAGTTACTAAAATTAAGATGCAGATCAGATTTATTCTTATTCTGAAATAGATCTTCCGTATTAATTAATAAATTTTTGTAGTTATTGTTTGTAGTATTTATTATTCCAAGTTTTAAAAGTTCTTGGTTTAATTTTTTATATTGAACTTTACTTGGTAATTTAGATATAGGTCCTTTAGAGGAATTTATTATTATTTTATCATTAATAGTTGTATAATAAATTATATTTTCCCTACCATTTTCTCTATATATTATTAAACAATTAATTATGTTCTTTTTCCCTAAATTAATATTTAAAAAATTTATTAGTTTATTATTATTTTTTAAAAGTTTTTTTTGTTTTTTAGTTAAATTATCTTGTATAATATTTTCATTATATAAAACATAAATAAAATCGTTTAGATTTAAAAGTATATTAATATTTTTAATTATTTTTATTATTCGAACAACTGGAATAATTATTATAAATTTATAATGTTTAAAAAATTTAAATTCATTTTTTTGTATGTGCTTCAAAATAAACAAATTGCTTATATATAAAATTATTAAGAATATTATAGTATTTATTATATATAATTTTAGTAGCATTTTTATATCCTCCTCATACTCTATATTTTACCGCGGGAATTTAAACTTATCACATTGCTTAGATGTATGTCAATATGAAGTAATAAAAAAATATCTATATTTTAAACATTTGATATTATGTTTACATTTTTTTTTATAACATATAATTTATTGGGTGAAGTCAATGGCAAATATAGTTAAATTATCAAAAAGTCAACAAAAAAAAATAGTTGAATTCCTTTTAAAAACATCAATTCCTAAAATAATAAATAGTAGGTTAAAAAAATGAAAAATGCAGGATTATATGTACGTGTATCAACAGAACAGCTAGTAAAAGAAGGATATTCAATTCAGGCACAAAAAGAAAACCTTATAAATTTTGCTAAAGAGCAAAATTGGAATGTATTTGATATTTATTCAGATGAAGGTATATCAGGAAAAAATGTCAAGGATAGACCAAATGTAAAAAGACTTATAAATGATATAATGCAAAAAAAAATTGATGTAGTAGTACTTTATAAATTTGATAGATTAACAAGAGACAGTAAAGATACAGAAGAATTTATTGAATTAATCCGAAAATATGAAATAGGCATATATACCATATCAGGTGGAGTTATAGATGTGTCAAGCGCTACTGGAAGATTTAGTTTAAGAGTTACAGGGGCAGTTGCACAGCTTGAGAGAGAGCAAACTATAGAAAGAGTAAAAGTTGCTTTTAAACAAAAGGTAAAAGAAGGATATACATTAGCATCTTTTACAACTTGTTATGGTTATGATAGAGAAAAATATAAAAAAGAGCAAACTATAAATAAAAAGGAAGCTAATGTTGTAAAGCGAATTTTTAAATTATATTTAAATGGAAAAACCTTTACAGAAATATGTAATATTTTAAATAATGAAAAAATTAAAACAAAAAAAACAGGAAAAAAAATAAAAAAAAGGGGAACTAATGAATTCTACATAATTAATAGTATTTGGATGCCAAAAACAATAAAAACAATTTTAACAAATCCAACTTACATTGGTAAAGTCAGATATCACATAGGAAAAAAAGATGAATTAATACTTGATGGAAAACATAAACCAATTATAACAGAAAAAGATTGGCAACAAGTTCAAGATAAAATATTGAAAATAAAAAAAATACATAGAACTAATTTACCAAAGGATGATGTTTATTATTGTGGGACATTAATATGTGGTATATGTGGTGAAAGATTAACAACAAATCGTACAAAGAGAAAAAATAAAAATGGAATCACAGTTTCATTTAATGGTTATAGATGTCTAAATAAAGAAAAAAAAATTTGTAATTGTTTAGGAATGAGCCATAAAAAGGTAGAAAATGCTTTTTTAGAATATTTAGATAAAATAGATGATTTAACAGAAATAAATAATATAAAAATATCAACTAATGACAGTTTAAAAGAATTATGTAATTTAAAAAAAATTTTAGTGTCAATTGCTATGAAGAAAAAACAAATAATGAATTTATTTATGAACAATAATATAAATTATGAACAATTTAAATATATGTCAAATGAACTAGAGGAAAAAGATAATTACTTTATAAATGAAAAGAGAAAATTAGAAAAAATTAATATTTCTAAAAATAATATTGATTTTAATGTTATTCCAAAAAGTATAAAAGAACATTGGTTAATGCTTTCTAATACTGAAAAATTGCAATTTTTAACAGAATTCATAGAAAAGATAACTATCATTAACATTGATAATGATAAAAAAAATGGTAAACCTAAAATATTAGATGTCAAGTTTTATGATTAATTCAATGTTTTGAATGAAATGTGTAAGGAATTGTGTGTAAATCGGGAAGAGTCTGTGAGTGTGTAAGGAATTCTGTGTAAATGATATCTAACCATGATAGATAGGAACTTTATATAGGTTCCTTTTTTGTTATGTTAATTTGGAAAATTGCCTCAGCAATATCATGTGTAACCATTATAACTGACTTTTTCTCTTTTTTTATTATATTAAATACATCATCTGATACTGCCAATCTTGTTTGATAATCAAGTGCACTAAAAGGTTCATCCATTAAAAGAATATCTGGACGTGTTGCTAGTGTTCTAATTAGTGAGGCTCTTTGTCGCATACCTCCGGATAAGTTACTAGGATAAGAATTTATAAAATCTTTTAATCCATAGGTTTCTAATAATGATAAAACATATTTTTTATTTTCTTCATTTAATTTACCATTTATTTCTAATCCTAATAAACAGTTTTCTAAAATAGTACGCCATTCAAATAAATTATCACTTTGTAACATATATCCTATACTACTATTATTTAAGTTTTTAATATCACCACTTGACATATTTTCAATACCACTTAATATTGATAGTATTGTTGATTTACCACAACCACTAGGTCCTACTATTGCTACAAATTCATTTTCACATAAATCAAAAGAAAAGTCTTCAATTGCTTCTATTTCTTCTTTAGGTGTATGATAATTTTTTTTCAAATTTTTAATTTTCAAGAGAATATTTTTCATCATACTAATCACCCTCAATTTATAATATGATTATTACAAATATTTGTCTAAGTAGTTTATACTTAATATAAAATAAAATTTACTAAAAAAGTACTCAATTAAGAGTACTATTTTTTTGAATATGTATTATCAACTAATTTATCATAAGGAGCATTTTTTTCAAGTTCATTTGCTGATTCCATTATAGTTTGAATATGATTAAAGTCATCTTCATTTATATATGTTGTTGTAAACCATGAATCATTTTCTTTATATCTATCAACGATTTTAGTTAAATCTGTTAGTGAAATATCTGGAAAATAGTCAAGGATATTTTTTGCTATATCACTAGAAGAATTATTATGAATATAGTCAAGTCCCCTTTGAATTGCAGTTGTAAATTTCTCGATAACTAGAGGATTTTCTTCTATATAACTTTTTTTAGCGTTATATGCAGTATATGGAACAATACCTCCAAGTTCTCCTAGTGATGCTACTACATAACCATATCCCTGTTTTTCAATTTGTAATGCTTGTGGTTCAAATAAGGCTACAAAATCACCTGTTCCACCTATAAAAGCTCCAGACATTGCTGAAAATGCAATACTTGTATTGATATTTAAATCATTTACAGGATCTATTCCATTTTGACGTAGTGCCCATTCAAATGTCATTTCGGGCATACCACCTTTTCTTCCTCCAATAACTGTTTTACCAATCATATCTTTTAATGTGAAATTTTCATATTTTTCTCTTGAAACAATAAAACTTCCATCTCTTTTAGTAAGTCCAGAAAAATTTACTAGATAATCTTTTTCACCTTGATTATATACATAAATAGTTGCTTCACTTCCACAGAATCCTATTTGAACATCTCCAGATAAAACTGCCGATGTTACCTTATCTGCTCCAGCAGCTAAAATTATTTCAACATCTAAACCTTCATCTTTAAAATAACCTAAAGAATCTGCTATATATTGTGGAGCATAAAAAACACTATGAGCAACTTCGGCTACTTTAACTTTAGTTAAATCACTTTTTTTATTTCCTAAATTTGGAATTAAAATAATTAATAAAATAACAAGTATACCAATAATAGAAAAAATAATCTTTTTCAAAAATATTCCCCTTTCTAATCAATTTATTATATTCATCAATATTTTTTTAGTGATATAAAAGGATTTGCATTTTTTATAAAGTAATATATAAGTAAAGAATAAAAAGAATTTAATTGAAAGGAGAATATATGAAAAAAATAATTATATTTTTGTTATTTTTATTTACATGTTTTGGTAGAGTAAAAGCTGACAATGAATATAAACTTGTAAGAGAAAATTTTAATAATGTATACTATGTTCAAAACGGATTACCAGATTTTTATGGTTCAGATATACAATCTAAATTTATCATAAATAATTATATAGCTTATTGTGTAGACCCAGGTTTTCCAATAAAAAATGAATATTATTCATCAATACCCTTAAGTAATTCTAAATATGATAGTAATATATCAAATTATTTAAATTTAATTACTTATTATGGTTATGATTATCCTAATCATCAAACTGATAAATTTTATATGGCAACACAGGCATTAATATGGGAAACTATAAGTAATTATAAAATAGAATTTTATACTGAAAGATATGGGTATGGAGAATATATAGATATTGATTACGAAAAAAATCAAATAATGGATTTAATTAGCAATCATTATAAAATACCGGAATTTTTAAATAAAACATATACATATAATTTAACTGATAAAATAATTTTTAATGATGAAGCATTAAATGAATTTGAAATATATGATTCAAATTGGCAAAATGTAATTATAGAAAATAATGAATTAAAAATAGATGGATTAGAAAACTTTGTAGGCAAAATTAATTTAAAACTAAGAAAAAAACAATATAAAAATAATGAAGCACAATATCTTTATAATGATAATAGCCAATCGATTATAATAGGAGGAAAATTAGAACCAGTTCTAGCCAATTTAGATATAAATATAGAAGCTGCTAAAATAAAGATTAAAAAAATAGATAGCCTTTCAAAGAAGCCAATTAGTGATGTAGAATTTTCATTATACTGTAATGAGCAAATTTTAAAAGAAGATGGAGAGATAATATGTAATAAGGGGGATATAATAAGAAATTCAATAACTGATCTTGAAGGTGAAATAATATTTGATAAATTAAAATTGGGTAAATATTATTTAAAGGAAACTAAAACAGTTGATGGTTATACTATTAATAGAAAAATTTATGAATTTGATGTTGATAAAAATATAATTTATACTGAAACTATAGAAAATGAATTAGAATATGGAAGTATTACTGTAGGAAAATATGGTGAAGTATATAATTTTAAGGAAAATAAATATGAATTTAAACCTTTAAAAGGTGCGAAATTTATGTTATATGCTAAAAATGATATAATAACAAAAGATGGTACAATGCATTATAAAAAAGGTGATATTATAAATTATTTATTCTCTAATGAACAGGGATTGTTAGAATTTAATAATTTAGTTTTAGGAGAATATTGTATAGAGGAAGTTGAAACTGTAAGTGGATACTTACCTGATAAAAAAGTTTACTGTTATGATTTAAATGAATATCATGGTTTATATGTAGAAGTAAAGAATTATTTAAAAAAGGGTAATTTAAAAATTTATAAATTAGATTTAGAAAGTAATAAAGTTATTAAAAATTCAAATGTTACTTTTAAAATAAAAAATATAGAAACTAATAACTATATTTATATAAATGGTAGTGAATACCTACAAGTTAATGATCAGGGTTTTTTATTAATTAATAATATTCCTATTGGAAACTATGAAATAGAGGAGATAAATGTATCAGGAGAATATAAAATAAATAAAAATCATCAAATTATAAAAATTGATGATAATACTGAATTTACAGAAATAAATTTTTATAATGAGTTAAAAAAAGGAAATATTACAATAAAAAAATTTGATAAAGAATCAAAAAAAGTACTAAAAAATGTAGAATTTTCACTATATTGCAGTGAAGATATAATAAGTAAAGATGGAAATATACATTGTAGAAAAGACGAAAAATTAATAACAGGTTATACAAATGAACAAGGTATAGTGAATTTTGAAAATTTAGTATTTGGAAATTATTATATAAAAGAAACAAATAATTTATTTGGTTATAAAAAAAACGATAATATTTATAATATTTCAATAAATGAAGAAAAAAATTACGATATAGAAATTTCAAATGAATTAGAACTTGGAAAAATTTCTTTAATTAAGTATGGAGAAATATTTGATTATAATAATAAGAATTATTTATTTAAACCATTAGAAAATATTGAATTTAGCTTAATAGCAGCTGATGATATTAAGTTAGGAAACAATATAACTTATTATAAAAAAAATGATTTAGTTGCTAAAAAAGTAACAGATAAAGATGGTTTTATTGAATTTGATAATTTAAAGTTAGGTAATTATTGTCTAGTAGAATCTAAAACAGCGGATGAATATATCATAGATAATAATATGTATTGTTTTGATCTAACTAAAAATAAAATTCAAAATATAGAATTAAAGAATTATTTAAAAAAAGATAAAATAAAAATAATTAAATATGATAAAGAAAGTAATCTATTATTAGAAGGTGTTGAATTTAGTATTTATTATAATGATATTCTGATAGATAAATATACAACGAATAAAATGGGCATGATTGAAACAGAAGAATTACCACTTAATGTATATAAAATAATAGAATCTAAAGCCCTAAAAAATTATGTAAATAATAATACTATAATTGAATTAAATTTGTATAAAGAAAATAAATTAAAAATAGCTAACGAAAAAATTATAGATTTACCTAATACGTTAAGTATAGATTATATATTAATAATTTCAGTAATTTATTTTTTGTTATATGGTTTGTATATAGGGTATGAAATTAAGAAAAAATTTTTTTAAAATACTTATTTTTGTTAATTTTATAATATGTTTAATTTATATAATAATTTATATATCAGTAAGTAAATATAATATATATGTTAATAATAAAAAAATAGATTATTATTTTAATAATGAAGGCAATAAAATAATAGTAAATAATCCTTATAATATGATTTTAGAAATACCTAAATTAAATTTAAAATATGGTATATATGATATTAATGATTATAAAAATAATATCGAACAAAATGTTACTATTTTAAATTATAACTATGATGAATATTTTTTAAAAGATGTAATAATTGCTGCACATTCTGGTAATAATCACAATTCATTTTTTAATACATTGTATAAATTAAATTTTAACGATGAAATAATAATATATTATAAAAATAAAATATTTAATTATTTTGTTAAAAATATCAATGTGTATAAAAAAACTGATTATTTATTATATGAAAAAAATTTAAGAAATTTAATCTTAGTAACCTGTTATTCAAATGATGAATATTTGATAATTGAAGCTAAATAAACATAGAAAAATATTAATATCTATGTTTTTTTTCTATTAATTTATTTAAAAATATGATATCATTATAATGGTGATAATAATGGATTTAGTAACTTTAAATAATAATCAACAAATAGCAGTAGAAACTACGGATGGACCTATATTAGTGCTTGCCGGAGCTGGTAGTGGTAAGACAAAAGTATTAACAACTAAAATCGCATATTTAATAAACGAAAAAGGTGTAAATCCATTATCAATACTAGCCATAACGTTTACGAATAAAGCTGCTAAAGAAATGAAAAGTAGAGTGGTATCTCTATTAGGACAAATCGCATTTAAAATTCAAATTTCTACATTTCACTCATTTGGTTTATTAGTTGTAAAAGAAAACTACGAAAAATTAAATTATAAACAAAATTTTACAATTTTAGATAGCGACGATTCGCTTACCATTGTAAAGAAGATTATGAGAGAATTAAATTATGACACAAATTATTTTAATCCTAAAGCAATTAGAAACAGCATTAGTAATGCGAAAAATGAATTACTAGATCCATATCAATATGAAAAATATGCTAATAATGACTTTGAAAAAGCAGTTGTAGCAGTATATGAAAAATATCAAGAAAAATTAAAGATAAATAATTCACTTGATTTTGATGATTTATTAATGCTTCCAATAATGTTATTTAAAACATATCCAGAGGTATTAAAAGAATATCAAGAAAGATTTGAGTATATTTTAATAGATGAGTATCAGGATACCAATGAAGCCCAATATAATTTAGTAAAAATGATAAGTGCTAAATATAAAAATATATGTGTTGTAGGTGATAATGATCAATCAATATATAGTTTTAGAGGATCCAATTATAGAAATATTTTAAATTTTGAAAAAGATTATAAAAATTCTAAAATAATAGTTTTAGAAGAAAATTATCGTTCTACTAAAAATATTTTAAATGCTGCTAATTGTGTAATAAAAAATAATAAAAAAAGAAAAGAAAAAAATCTATGGACTGATAATGAAGAAGGAGAAAAAATAAATTATTATAGAGCTATTGATGAAAAAGATGAAGCTTACTACGTTGTTAAACAAATAAAAAAATTAATTGATTCTGGTGTAAAAAAAGATGATATTGCTGTTTTATATAGAACAAATGCTCAATCGAGAAATATAGAAGATGCACTATTAAGAGAGACAATAGCGTATAAAGTTGTGGGTGGTATGAACTTTTATAACCGTAAAGAAATAAAAGATTTAACTGCTTATTTAAAACTTATATATAATCAATATGATGATGTAAGTTTATTAAGGATAATTAATGTTCCAAGAAGGGGAATAGGTGCTAAAACAATTGATAAATTAGTTGATAAAGCTGCACTAGAAAAAAAATGTATATATGATATAATTGATTCTGGTAAAGAATTATATTTTAAAAATCAGATAGAAACTTTAAAAAAAATATCTGAAAATAGTTCACTAACAGAACTTGTAGATTCGGTTTTAGAAATATCTGGTATAAGGGAGAACCTAGTTAATGAAAAGTCAATTGAAGCAGATATAAGACTTGAAAATTTAGAGGAATTTAAATCTATAACAAAATCATTTGAAGAAAGAAATGGGCTTGTTTCATTAGAAGATTTTTTGATGGAAATAAGTCTTGTTACAGATGTCGAAGAACAAAAACAAAGTGGAGATTTAATTACTTTAATGACTGTTCACAGTGCTAAAGGATTAGAATTTGATAACGTATTTATTATAGGACTAGAGGAAGGAATATTTCCACATAGTAATTCTTTTGCTTCGGAAGATGATTTAGAGGAGGAAAGACGACTTTGCTATGTTGCAATAACACGAGCAAAAAAAAGATTATGGATTATTAATGCCAAAAGAAGAATTTTGTATGGTTTAGATAGTTGCAATCCTCCTAGTAGATTTATTAATGAAATAGATCCACAATATATTAATATGGAATCTATTTTAAATAAAAATAATAATATAAATTTACCAAAGGAAAACATTATAGATAATAATGCTCAATATAAAATTGGGGATAAAATAATTCATGATGAATTTGGAGAGGGAATTGTGGTAGGAGTTGAAAAATATATAATTTCTGTTGCATTTTCATATCCATCAGGAATAAAAAAATTAATAAAAGGACATAAATGTATTAGAAAGGTGTAAAAATATGCAGAAAGTTGTTGAATTTTTAGGTAAAGCTATGGAGCCATTAAAAAACTTTATTATAAAACATCAAAGTAATCCTATTTTATGGTTGGCTTTATTTGGTTTAGGAATATTTGCTTTTGTAACTGTATATAGAGCATTACAAAAAGAAAAATAAAGAATAGAGGGTGTGCTAGTGGATAAACTATTTATAAAAGAATTTAATTTTATTTTAGAACCATCGTATTCTAAAATAAGTAAATCAATATCCAATATTACTAAGGAATTAATTAACATAGTTGGTAAGCAATATAGTAATATTATAAATGAAAGAGTATCAAGAACTAATTTTGTTTTTTTTAATAAAATTCCTGATATAAAAAAATATTGCTTGGAAAATGAAGAAAATATTAAGGAACAAAATGATAAAAAAATAGATGCTAAATATAGTCAAATAGAAAAAGAAATTAAAAATTATGAAGTTAAATTGCAACAATTAAGAAAAAAATTAAGTAATAATTTTATTTTAGAAATACAAGATAATTTATCAAGTAATGATAGAGTATATATAAAGAATCACAAAAAAATTGATTTAAATAAATTAGAGTGTTATGATGTATTTTTTTCTAAATCAAGTGATAAATTAATAAATGGATTATTTGATTATTTTTCTAATTTTTATGAAGAAAAAATAAATAATAAATCTACTTCTATAAGTGAACTTGAAACTATTTTTAATAATAGGGAAAAGTGTTTGAAATTAATTGGTTTAAAAAATATTAATGTTAGAGTTTTTGATAAAAAAATATTAGAAAATATATTTTTTATAATTGATAAATATAATGAAAAATATAAAATTGAAGAACAATGTATTAGTATTAATAAAACACAAATAATAAATGAATTTTTGTTAAGCGAAAAAAAAATAAATGAGGCTAAAAATAATAAAGTTTCAGACTATTTTTCTAAATTATTAAAGAATAATAAAAATGAAATAGTTAAAATGAATGATAAAATTATAAATAGAATGTTAGAAATTGATAAACCAGAAATTATATGGGCAAGTGATAATTGCTCAGATGATAATAATATGCGTTTTTTACTTTTTTCACCTACAATGGATTTTGAACATAACGATTTTTTATTTGTAAAAGAAATTTGCAGATTGGCTTTTAATTCTGAAAATTTTAATAATAAATCGCTTGTTAAAGAAAATTCAATTATAGGTAAAGATAAATATTTTATGTTTTGTAATTTAATAATTGATTATATAGCCTACCAAATAACAAAAAGATTAAATGAAAATAAAGATATAATTATTAATTCTAAAAAAAATAAAGACATAACTGATTTTAATGAAAGTTTATTTTTAGTTGATAAATTTTATTCAAATTATAATACCTCAATAATAGAATCATTAATTAATAATGATAATAAATATATATATAATGAGATAGGTGTATCAAATTTTGAAAATTTTGTTAACATTATAAATAAGTTTTTTTATAATCCACATGGTATTTTATTATCAAAAAAAGAAAGAAGTAAAGAAGTTTTTATAAATACAATTAAAAATATATTAACTATATCATTAAACAATATGGAACAATATAAGAAAATACTAATTGATAAAAATAAATATTCAGTAAATAATTAATATAATACAAGAGGAATTTATGATAGAAAAGAGAATCAATGAATTAATTGAAATAATAAATAAGGCAAGCTATGAATACTACACTTTAGATAAACCTTCAATAACAGACCAGGAATATGATGATTATTATCATGAATTAGAAGAATTAGAAAAAATTCATCCTGAACTGATAAAATATAATTCTCCAACTAAAAGAGTTGGTGGAAAAATTATTGATGGTTTTACTAAAGTAACCCATAAGGTGCCAATGATGTCATTAGGCGATATTTTTAATGAAAGTGAAATAATAGAATTCGATGAACGAATAAAAAAAGTAGTCCCAAATCCTGAATATGTTTGCGAGCTAAAAATAGATGGTCTATCAGTTTCATTAATTTATGAGAATGGTAAATTAGTGAGAGCTGCAACAAGAGGAGATGGGGTAACTGGTGAAGATATAACTCATAATGTTATGACTATTAAATCAGTTCCTTTAGAAATAGATTTTAGGGAATATTTAGAGGTTCGTGGAGAAATATATATGCCTAAAAAATCTTTCTTAGAACTTAATAAAGAAAGAAAGAAAAATAATGAAAATTTATTTGCTAATCCTAGAAATGCAGCAGCTGGATCAGTTAGACAATTAGATTCTAGTATTGCAGCTAAAAGAAATTTATCAACATTTATTTATCATTTACCAGAGCCAGATAAATATTCTATTAAAACACATTATGAAGCTTTAGAATTTATGAAAAAATTAAAATTTATAGTAAACCCAAATATTATATTAGCGCATAATATTAATGAAGTAATAGAATATATTAATTCTTGGCAAGTAAAAAGACCTGAACTTCCTTATGAAATAGATGGTATTGTAATTAAAGTAAATAATTTAGCTGAACAAAAAAAATTAGGTTATACAGCACGTACTCCAAAGTGGGCAATAGCGTATAAGTTTCCTGCTGAAGAAGTTTTAACAAAATTAAAAAATATAGAATTTTGTGTAGGAAGAACTGGTAAAATAACACCTCGTGCAGATTTGAATCCAGTTCATTTAGCAGGATCTATAATAAGCAGTGTAACACTTCATAATGAAGATTATATTAAAGATAAAGATATTATGATCAATGATACAATTTCAATTCATAAGGCTGGAGATGTAATACCTGAAGTTGTAAGTGTTATAAAAGAAAGAAGAGACGGAACCCAAATTCCTTTTAAAATGATTGAATTTTGTCCAATATGTGGCAGTAAATTAGTAAGGAAAGAAACAGAAGCTGCATACTACTGTGAAAATAAACTATGTGATGCTAGAAAAATAGAAGGATTAATTCATTTTGTAAGCAGGGACGCTATGTATATAGATGGTTTTGGGGAAAGAATTATAGAAGACTTTTATAATATGGGATTTTTAAAAAATGTTGTAGATTTTTACACACTAAAAAATCATAAGAAAAATCTTATGGAATTAGAAGGATTTGGTGAAAAAAGTATAAATAATTTACTAGAAAGTATTGAAAAAAGTAAAGAAAATTCACTTGATAGACTACTTTTTGCACTAGGTATAAGACATGTCGGTAGAAAAACTGCAACTATTTTAGCTAGAAAATATGAAAATATTGATAATTTAATTAATACAGATTATGGTGCTTTAGTAAATATTCCTGATATTGGTGAAATAATCGCAGCTAGTGTATATGATTATTTTAAAAATCAAGATAATTTAAAAATTATAAATGAATTAAAAGAACATAATGTAAATATGGAATTTATTGGAAGTAAAATAATAAAAAATGATAATTTTCTAGATAAAACATTTGTTTTAACAGGTACATTATCTGATTTTTCAAGAGAAGAAGCGAGCGAATTAATTATTGCTCGTGGCGGAAAAGTAACAAATTCAGTTACTAAAAAAACAAATGTTGTTTTAGTAGGAGAAAATCCTGGTAGTAAATATGATAAGGCAAAGAGCTTAAATATTACTATTTGGAATGAAGATGAATTTAAGAAATTGTTAGAAGATTAAAACAGTAATTTTAATATTTTACTGTTTTTTATATGTAAAGTTTGTGAAAAAACTATTAAATAAAATTTTGATATGTTATAATTATTATGCTAGAAAAGAGGTTATATATGGATTGTTGGAATGGGTTTAAAGGTGAAACTTGGAAGAAGGAAATTAATGTAAGTGATTTTATAAAAAATAATTATAAATCATATGAAGGCAATGAAGACTTCTTATCAGGTCCTACAGAAAAAACAAAAAGGGTTTTAGATGTTTATGAAAAAATGTGTGCTGAAGAAGTAAAAAAACACGTTATTGATATAGATACTGAACATCCAGCTGGAATTAATGTTTTTGCGCCTGGTTATATCTCAGAAGATGATGATGTAATTGTCGGATTACAAACTGATAAATTAGGTAAAAGATGTATAGTTCCAAAAGGTGGACTTAAAATGGTTTACCAGGAATTGGATGCTTATTCATATAAAATGAAACCAGAGTTAGAAAATTTCTTAAATTCAAATATGGTAAAAACACATAATGATGGTGTATTTGATGCTTATACTAAAGAAATTAGAAAGGCAAGACATGATAAATTATTAACAGGTTTGCCTGATGCTTATGGTAGAGGAAGAATTATTGGTGATTATAGAAGAATTGCGTTATATGGTATCGATTATCTAATGCAACAAAAATTTAATGACTGGGAATATATGAAAATCGATGTTATGGATGAAGCTACTATTCGCCTAAGAGAAGAAATTTCAATGCAATATAGAGCATTAAAAGAAATGAAAGAAATGGCTGCATCTTACGGAATTGATATATCAAAACCAGCTAGTAATGCAAAAGAAGCAGTTCAATGGACTTATTTTGGATATTTAGCTGCAATCAAGGAAAATAATGGAGCAGCAATGTCTTTAGGAAGAGTTGATGCATTCTTTGATATTTATTTTGAAAGAGATTTAGAAAATGATGTTATAACAGAAAGTGAAGCTCAAGAAATAATCGATCAATTTGTTATTAAACTAAGAGCTGCTAGACACTTAAGAACACCAGAATATGATGAACTATTCTCTGGTGATCCAACTTGGGTTACTTGTTCTCTAGGTGGTATGACTAGTGAAGGCAAAACACTAGTTAATAAAACCTCATATAGAATTGTACATACACTAGAAAATCTTGAAAGTGCACCAGAACCTAATATGACTATATTATGGGCGCAAGATTTACCAGAAAATTGGAAAAAATATTGTTCAAAAATTAGTATTAAAACTGATTCAATTCAATATGAAAACGATGATTTGATGAGAAGAACAATGGGAGATGACTATGCTATTGCGTGTTGTGTATCATCAATGAGAGTTGGAAAAGATATGCAATTCTTTGGAGCACGTTGTAATTTAGCCAAAGCACTTTTATATTCATTAAATGGTGGAATTGATGAGGTAAAAAGAGATTTAGTAATTGATGGATTTACAAAAAATACTGATGAGGTATTAAATTATGATAAAGTACTAGATGGATATCATAAAATGCTAAAAGAAGTATGTAGAATTTATAGTGATGCGATGAATATTATTCACTATATGCATGATAAATATGCTTATGAAGCAGGACAAATGGCTTTACATGATACTAATGTAAATAGATTAATGGCTTATGGAGTGGCTGGATTTAGTGTTGCTGTTGATTCATTATCTGCAATTAAATATGCTAAAGTAAAACCAATTCGCGATGAAGAGGGAATAACTGTTGATTTTGAAATTACTGGAGATTATCCTAAATACGGAAATGATGATGATAGAGTAGATGAAATTGGAAAAGAATTACTAGATTTTGTTTATAAAGAATTAGCTTCTCATCCATGTTATAGAAATGCTCATCCCACATTATCAGTCTTAACAATTACGTCAAATGTTGTATATGGATCAAATACAGGTGCAACCCCCGATGGTAGAAAAGCAGGTGTTCCATTTGCACCCGGAGCTAATCCAATGCACGGTAGAGATGAGTCTGGAGCAATTGCTTCATTAAATTCTGTTGCAAAATTAGATTGGGAGAATTGTTGTAGAGATGGTATATCAAATACATTTTCAATTGTTCCAAATGCTTTAGGTAAAACATTAGATGAACAAGTATCTAACTTAGTTACTTTAATGGATGGATATTTTTATAAAGGCGCACACCATTTAAACGTAAATGTTTTAAATAGAGAAACATTAATAGAAGCTATGAACAATCCTGATAAATATCCACTATTAACAGTTAGAGTTTCTGGATATGCAGTAAGATTTAATAAATTAACAAGAAAACAACAAGAGGAAGTTATTTCAAGAACTTTCCACGATAAAATGTAATGACTAAAGGTTCAATAGATTCTTTTGAAACATTTAGTACCTTAGATGGACCAGGTATTCGTACTGTGGTCTTTCTTAATGGGTGCAAATTAAGGTGTCTTTTTTGCCACAATCCAGAAATGTGGAAATTAAAAGAAAAAAATTTCACTCCTGAAGAAGTAGTTCAAAAAATATTAAGAAATAAACCATATTTTAAAAATGGTGGTGGTGTTACATTTTCAGGCGGTGAACCATTACTACAAATAGATTTTTTAATTGAAACTTGTAAATTATTAAAACATGAAAATATTCATATAGCTCTAGATACAGCAGGTGTAGGATTAGGCGATTATGATGAAATTTTATCATTAGTAGACTTAGTAATATTTGATATTAAGGCATTAGATGATGTGAATTATATGGAAATGACTGGAAATAAAATTTCTGAATCACTAAAATTTTTAGAGTGTTGCCAAAAATATAACAAAAAAATGTGGATAAGACAAGTAATAGTACCAGGTATTAATGATAGTGAATCATATATTGATTTATTAGCAAGTTTTATAAAAAATTTAAAAAATATAGAAAAAATAGAATTATTACCATTTCATACAATGGCTTTTGATAAATATCAAAAATTAAATTTGAATAATCCATTAAAAGATAAAATAAATATGGATAAGGAAATATGTAGTAAATTAGAAAAAAAATTAATTGAAAAAATAAATTGTAAATAAACAGTTTATTTTTTTTAACTTTTATGATAGAATGTGTACATGGGACTGATTTGGTTTCGACGGGAATAGGAGGTACTAAACTGCAAGTCGAAGGTACGCGTTAAGTACAAACAAAAATTAAATGGAAATAAATTAAAAAATGCATTCACTTCATTATTCGCTAAGAATGATGTTGTATTTGCCTAATTAATAGGGGATGCAACTTTCTTTAAAATTTTGCCTGTGAGTTTTTTAGAGAGTTCGATTTAGCAGGATATATTATTATTTAGCATAGAAGTAATAATGAATTTTATATGCTTACTAAATAATTAGTTGTCAGTTACTATAATTATTTAGGAATTTAATTAATTGACTAAACTTGTAGATGTTTTTTGCTAAATATTTTCGGACAGGGGTTCAATCCCCCTCAGTTCCACCATATGAAACACAAGCGTACAATTTCCTTTATTTTAAAGGAGGTTTTGCGGTTTATATAAAATTGAAGAATAAAAGGGAATAAAAAAGAGACTGCTGAAAAAGTATACACAGATTACTGTAAATATTTCAGTAGTCTTTTTATTTTGATATAATATATATGTAAGGATTATGGTGATAAATATGTTAAAAAGGACAAGTCAATTGGAGTTAAATTTTAGTAAACATACAGAATTATATGATATATTAATTCAACCAGATAATTTTTGGAAACAATTAAATAATATGGTAGATTTTTCATTTGTATATGAAGAACTAAAAAATAAATATTCTTCAACAATGGGAAGAACATGTGAAGACATAATTAGAATGTTTAAATATTTATTACTAAAATCATATTTCAAATTATCAGATAGAGGTTTAGTTGAAAGAACTCAAACCGATTTATTGTTTAAATATTTTTTAGGATATGACCCAGAGGAAACAAAGTTAATTAATCCGAGTTTATTAACTGTTTTTAGACGTGAAAGATTAAAAGATGAAGAAATAAACTTAATGGATAAATTGATTAACAAAACAGTAGAAATTGCTTTAGAAAAAGGATTAATTGAGGTTAAAAATAAAATTATAGTTGATTCAACTCATACAAATGCAATGTTTCATCATATATCACCAAGAGAAGAATTAATAAGACAAGCAAAAGAACTTAGAAAATCAATATATAAAATAGATGAAACCATGCATGATAAAATGCCTAAAAAAAGAGAATCAACAGGTTTATTAGAAGATCAAATTGAATATACAAAAGAATTATTAGAACTAGTAAAAGACGATGGAAGATTTACAGTCTTACCAGGAATAAAAGAACAAGTAGATTATTTAGAAGAAACCATGAATGATACAGAAATAGAATTAGAATATTCAAAAGACCAAGATGCAAAGGTAGGACACAAAACTGCTGATTCATCGTTTTTTGGATACAAAACACATATAGCCATGACACCCGAAAGAATTATTACTGCTGCCACTATTACCACTGGTGAAAAAACCGATGGAAAAGAACTTATTAATTTAATAGAAAAAAGTGAAAATACTGGAATTGAAGTTGAAGCAATAATTGGTGATGGTGCATATTCTGAAAAAGAAAATTTAGATTATTGTAATGAAAATAATATAAAAAATGTTAGTAAATTAAGTAAAATGGTAACTCATGGTAATAGTAAAAGAAATAATAATTTTGAATATAACAAAGATGCGGGAATGTATGTATGTAAAGCAGGTCATATGGCAATTTTTAAAAGAAAACAAGGAAGCAAAAAATCATCTGCTGGAGATAATAGAGTTGAAGCATATTATTTTGATATAGAAAAATGTAAACATTGTCCTTTTAAAGATGGATGTTATAAAGAGGGAACAAAATCAAAAACATACAGTGTAAAAATAAAAGATGATACACATATTGCTCAAATGGATTATATGAAAACAGAAGAATTTAAAAACCTATATAAGGAAAGATATAAAATTGAAGCAAAAAATGCAGAATTAAAAAATAATTATAATTATGGGAATGCAAATGCCTGTGGAAAACTAGGTATTACAATACAAGGGGCAACTACGCTCTTTTTGACCAACATGAAAAGAATAATCAAATTAGAAGAAGAAAAAAATAAAAATATAAGATAATGATAGCCTAGATTTATCTATTTTTATTAAATTAATTAAAAAAACTAATAAATAGAAAATAAATTCTAAATATCAGTTTTAATTTTAACTACTTTTTCAGCAGTCTC
>CAKOXI010000017.1 GCA_934130045.1 uncultured Bacilli bacterium
CAACAAATTTATTATTATTTGTTACTAATATTCTTTTAATTTGCTTTTGTTTTAAAATTTCTAGTAATTCATTAATACTTTTATTAATATTTATTGCAATAATATTTTTATTAATATATTTTTCTATCATGTCATTAGAATTACAATTATTTGTAAGAGCATTTACTACAATATCCCTATCGGTAATAACACCGATAATTTTATTTTTATCACTAATTGGTAAAAATCCAATATCATATTTTTTCATTATTTCACTTACTTCTTTTATTGTATTTGTAATTTTACCTATAATAATTTTTTTAGTCATTATATTTTCAATATTCATATTTTATCACCAGTATTATTATAAATATATTTTATTAAATTATTCAAAATTATTGTTTATAAGAATTTATTTTTGGTATAATAGTAATGGATATATAAAAATAAATATAACAAAATAATTTTCATATAATTCATAATAAGGAATGAAATATATGAGAAAAAAAATAAGATTAAAAAAAACTATTAAAAATATAAGACCAATAAACTTAATTATTATAATATTTATGTTTATTATTTTGTTTTTATTTTTAATTTTTAATTTTTTTAATAAAAAAGCCTTACCTGTTATTATGGATTATGCGAATAGTCAAGTTAGAAAATTTTCCTATTTAATAATAAATAGAGCTATTTCTAAACAAATTGCTGATGATTTAAATGTTGAGGATATTTTTATTATAACCAAAGATTCTAATAATGAAATTAGAACAATTGATTTTGATCCTATCATTGTAAATAAAACACTTAATAAAATAGTAAATACTATACAACTAAATTTAAAATATTTAGAAGAAGGTAAATTAGATTTAATAGAATTACCAGATAATGTACTAATAGATTATGATAAAGAAAAATTATCAAAAGGTATAATCTATGAAATACCAAGTGGAGTAATATTTAATAATTCATTTTTAGCAAATATTGGACCAAAAATTCCCGTTAAACTTAGTTTAGTAGGCGATGTTATTAGTAATGTTAATACTAAAGTTACTAATTATGGTATTAATAATGCTTTAATTGAAGTAAGCGTTTATATACAAATAGAGGCAAAAGTAATTTTACCATTTATTACAGATACAATTATGGTAGAAACTGATATACCAGTTGCAATGAAATTAATACAAGGCGTTGTACCAGATTATTTATTTGGAGGACTAAGTAATAGTTCAATACCACTAACAACTCCAAATTAGAAAAGTAGTGATTTATGTGAAAAAATTTATAGTATCGTTTATTTTAATAATTGTGGCAATATCATTTATAAGCATATTTTTATTTAAAGATAAAATTTTTAAAAAAAATATAGAAATTATTAATGAATTAGATATGTATGTATCAAGTTCTAATTTATCTATAGATTTATATAATTTAGATTATACAAAAAATACAACAATAACAAGAGGTAGTAAAGTAAAAGCTTATGAAAAAGATATAATAGATGAAAATAATGAAGAAAATATATATTGGAAAATTTTATATAATGATACTGAATATTTAATTTTAAAAAATAACTTGGTTAATAATATAGAATCGTGTGTTTTAGAAACTGAAAAATATGTTAGAACTCCAGTTTCTATATATGAAACAGGTGATGGGGTAGAATTATTAGGATTTATACCTAAGGGTGAAAAATTAGAAATAATAGGTTTTGATAAAATTCTTGAAGATGGAAATGTATCTAAATATAAAATAAAATATAATGATATTATAGGTTATGTATATTCTAAATATCTAACTGATACTTATTTAGAAGCTATAAAAAATTATGATTCAGAAGGAATATATCAAGTGCATTTACAAAGAGAGGACATATATGGTGGTGGATCTGGTGGCAATTTAGATTATTATCCTTATGAAAAACCAGTTTTTGAAAATAATATAATGCCACAAGAGGTAAGAAGTTTATATTTAAATAGCGGCGTTATAAATGATGTAGATTCATATATAGCTTTAGCTAAAGAGAGCAATATCAATGCTTTTGTAGTTGATATAAAAGATAGTGGTGCTCCAGGATATGCATCAAAAGTAATGGAAGAATTATCTAAAACTAATTATAGTCATGCGATTAATTCTATGGAAAATTATAGAAACGCTATAAAAAAATTAAAAGATAATGGTTTTTATGTTATAGGAAGAATTACTGTATTTAAGGATCATTATTTTGCTCAAGATCATCCTGAGTATGCAATAGTAAATAGTTATAGTGGTAGCTTGTTTTCACATAATGGTTCATATTGGCCAAGTGCTTATCAGAGAAAAGTATGGGAATTTAATGTGAAACTTGCTCGTGAAGCTGTTATAGAAATGGGATTTAATGAAATTCAATTTGATTATGTTAGATTTCCAGATAGAACTTATAAATTAGAAAATAATGGGACTATGAATATGAGAAATACCTATGGTGAAGAAAAAGCACAAGCTATTCAAAGATTTTTAATGTATGCCTGTGATGAAATTCATTCTGTTGGTGCTTATGTATCGGCTGACGTTTTTGGTGAATCAGCTTATACATATGTTGCAGCTTATGGACAGTACTGGCCAGCTATTTCTAATGTTGTAGATGTAATTAGTGCTATGCCTTATCCAGATCACTTTAATGCTCATGATTTTGGTATAAGTGAAATTGTTTGGACTGTTCCGTACAAGCTTATGAATACATGGGGAACATATGCTAAAAATAGACAACAAGAAATACCAACTCCAGCAATTGTTAGAACTTGGTTACAATGTTATGATACAATTAAAGAGCCATACATAATTTATGATTCAAATAAAGTGTCTGATCAAATAAAAGGACTTTATGATGCAGGGCTTAATGGTGGATATATGACTTGGAATTCAGGATCAAGTTTGGTAAAATATAAGTATATTGCGCCAGCATTTAAAAAGGAGTATTAAAATGAATATATATTTTTTTGATAATATTAAATATAAATTAATAAAAAATTATAAAGATGGTTTCAATAAAGAATTAGTCTTAGAAAAATATACTGATTATTTTTATGATTATGATTATATAATAGGTGATTGGGCATATGGTAAATTAAGATTAAAGGGATTTTATAAAAATAGTAATAAAAATTGTAAAGATTTAAATAATTTTGATTATTATGAAAATTATATTAAAAATTTTTGTGCTTATGAATGTAAATATTTTATTTTAGAAAAATTAAATAAAGAATAGAATAGATAACAAAAAATACTAAGAATTAACCTTAGTATTTTTTTTGATATCCATAATAACAGGTAAAATAATTGGTTTTCTTCCTGTTTTTTCGAAAATGTAACTTGATAATTGTAAAATTATTTCATTTTTTATATCTGAATAATTTACTTGATTCCTTAATTTAGAATTAATAGCGTTTCTGCTTACTTCTTCTAATTTTTTTAGTAATTCTTCATTTTCATTTACTAATACAAAACCTCTAGTTGTTATATTAATATTACCTAACAATTTATTATTAGCTGTATCTATATTTGAAATAACAACAACTATTCCATCATTAGACATTACTTTTCTATCTCTAATAACTGCGCCACTTACATCACCAATTCTATTACCATCAACATATATGTCATTGGCTTGGATAGAACCTGCTAATGTAGCAACACCGTTTTTAATAGATACTATATCACCATTACCACAAACAAAGGTATTCTCTTTAGGAATATCACAGTCTATGGCGATATCAGCATGACTTTTAAGCATTCTATATTCACCATGATATGGCATAAAATATTTAGGATTAATAAGTCTAATCATTAATTTTAATTCTTCTTTATTACCATGTCCAGATGTATGTATATCACTTAATGATGTATTAGTATATACTTCAACACCTTTTAAATATAATTTATTTATTGTTCTTGAAATACTTAAGGCATTTCCTGGAATAGCTGAAGATGAGAAAACTACTACATCATCTTCTTGTAATTTAATTTGTTTATGGTTACCATTTGCAATTCTAGTTAGAGCTGCAAGTGGTTCACCTTGACTACCAGTACATAATATGCAAACCTTATTAGGTGGAAGTTTTTTACTTTCTTCTGGTGTAATAAAAATATCCTTATGTTTTATATATCCACCTTCTATTGAAATTTCAATATTTGTTTCCATACTTCTTCCAAATGTAACAATTTTTCTATCATTTCTTTTACAAGTATCTACAATGTGTTTTAATCTATATATGTTAGATGCAAATGTAGCAATTATAATTCTTCCTTTATGTCTTAAAAATATTTCGCTTAAGGCTTCATCAACTTTAGATTCACTTACAGACATTCCCTCATTTAGAGCATTTGTACTATCACTTAAAAGTAATGTAACTCCACGTGATCCTATTTCAGCCATTTTGTGTAAATTAGCAACAGGTCCTATTGGGGTAAAATCAAATTTAAAATCCCCGGTAGCAACAATAATTCCATTTGGTGTTGTAACACAAATTCCGTGTGAATCAGGAATAGAGTGAGTAGTTCTAAAAAATTCTACTTGAATATTTTTAAATTTAACAATTGTTTTTTCCGTAAATATAAATAAATTTTTATATTGGATATTTTTATCTTCTAGTTTCTTTTTTATTAATCCAACTGCTTGATTAGGTGCATATATTGCAGGAATATTTACCGTTTGTAATAGGTATGGAATTCCTCCTATATGGTCCTCATGTCCATGTGTAATAAATAAAGCTTTAATTTTGCTTTCGTTTTTTTTAAGGAAGGTGTAGTCAGGAATGACATAGTCAACTCCCATTAAATCACCTTCTGGAAAAGTAATACCCGCATCAATAATTACAATTTCGTTATTATGCATTATACAATACATATTTTTTCCGACTTCACCAAGTCCACCAAGGGCAAATACTTTAGTGTCATCGTTATTAAAAAATTTCATAAAAACTCCTTTCTTTTTCTTGAAATCTAACTATATAATTATATCTTTTTTTTTTATATTTGTCTAGTCTAATATTTTTTATTAAAACACGACTATTTAACTCATAATCTATTAATTAAATTTGAGTTTTAAAAAATTCTATGTTATACTACCAACTGGAGTGAGATTATGAGTAAAAATTTAATAATTCCAAAATCATTTAGTGAGTTAACTAAACTTATTGATATAGTAGATGGTTTTATAATTGGCATAAAAGATTTAAGTGTTAATTTACCAACTTTTTTTAGTATTAATGAAGTAGAAAAAATAGTAAATTTATGTAATGATAAAAAAAGGGAAATTTTTATAAGTATTAATAAGAATATGCATAATAGTGATATCGATTTATTAAAAAATACTTTAATAAATCTTTCTAAATTAAATATAGGCGGAATAATGTTTTATGATATTTCAGTATTAAATATAAATAAAGAATTAAATCTTAATTTGAATTTAATTTGGAATCAAGAGCATTTAGTAACAAATTATAATACTATTAATTTTTATAGATTACTTGGTGTAGATGGTGCTTATTTATCAAGTGAATTATCTTTAGAAGAAATAAAAAAAATTAGAAATAATACAAATTGTTCATTATTTATAAATGTATTTGGATATATTCCTATGTTTACATCTAAAAGACCACTTGTAAACAATTATTTAAAGACATTTGATTTGAAAGATAATTCTAAAATAAATTATTTACAAAAAGAAAATAATTTATACCCTATTGTTAGTGAGGGTATAACTACAATTTATTCTAGTAAAATATGTTCTTATATTCTTGAAATGCCATATTTTAAAGATAATTTTGAATATTTGATTTTTAACTCATTTAATATAGAAGATTCAGATTTAGAAAAAGTTATTGAAATATATAATAATTTAAAAAATAATTGTAAAGAGAATTTTAATAAATTAAATTTATTACTTAATTATAATTGTGATACAGGATTTTTATATAAAGAAACGGTTTATAAGGTGAAGAAAAATGGATAGAAAAAAGCCAGAATTATTAGCTCCAGCAGGTGATTTAGAAAGACTTAAAATCGCACTTTTATATGGTGCAGATGCGGTTTATGTTGGCGGTGAGATGTTTAGTTTAAGAGCAAATGCGATAAATTTTACTTTGGAAGAATTAAATGATGGTGTTAATTTTGCTCATAATTTATCAAAAAAAGTTTATGTTACTGTCAATATTGCTTTTCATAATGATGAAACAGATAAAATTCTTGAATATTTAAAGGAATTAGAAAAAATAAACATAGACGCTATAATTGTAAGCGATCCTTATGTTGCAGGACTGGCAATAGATAAAACTAATCTAGAAGTTCATTTGTCAACTCAACAATCAACACTAAATTATGAAGCAGTAAAATTTTTTAAAGAGTTAGGAATAAAAAGAATTGTTTTAGCTAGGGAATCAACTAAAGAGGATATTAAGCTTATAAAAGATAAAGTTGATATAGAACTAGAGTGTTTTATACATGGAGCAATGTGTGCGTCATATAGTGGTAGATGTGTATTATCAAATTTTTTAACGGCTAGGGATTCAAACCGAGGAGGATGTAGTCAAATATGTCGCTGGGATTTTGAATTACTTGATGAAAATAAAAATTTAATTAAGGGAGAAAAAGATTTTACCCTTTGTACTAAGGATTTATCGCTTTTAAAATATATTCCAGATTTAATAAATTTAAATGTTGATTCATTCAAAATAGAAGGAAGAATGCGTTCAACTTATTACATTGCTACTGTTGTAAATATATATAGGAAAGCAATAGATGAATACTTTGAAAATGATGAAGAGTACAAATATAATAAAAATTATGAAAAGATTTTACGCAATTGCGCAAATAGAGATTCAGTTCCTCAATTTTTTGATGGTTCATTTGATGAAAAATGTCAATATTATAATGGGAGAGTAGAAGTTTCTAATCAAGATTTTTTAGGAATAGTTTTAGATTATGATGAGAAAAATAAATTAATGACTGTAGAACAAAGAAACTATTTTAAAAAAGGTGATATTGTAGAAATTTTTGGACCAAAATTAGACACATTTGATTTTAAATTAGAAAAAATATATGATGAAAATAATGATTTAATTGATATAGTAAGACATCCTAAACAAATTGTTAAAATAAAGATTGATAAAAAAGTAAATAAATTTGATATGATTAGAATAAAACGATAATTTTTAATCATTAAATATAAAAATATGAATATAATATTGAGTATGAAATGGTATAAATTTTGATTTAAAATTGTTGACAAAATTTTAAATACGTAGTATCATTTTGTAGACTTAATTAATTACTAAATTATGTTAAGAAAAATATGAGGTGAATATAAATGTCAAATACAAAAGAAATATACTTAACAGAAGCTGGTTTAGAGGAAATGAAAAAGGAACTTGATTTTTTAAAATTAGAAAAAAGACCAGAAGTTATTGCTGCTTTAAAGGATGCAAGAGCACTAGGTGATCTAAGTGAAAATGCAGAATATGATGCAGCTAGAAATGAACAAGCACATGTTGAAGGAAGAATTGCTGAACTTGAAAAAATGATTGAAAATGCTATTGTTATTAAAGATGTAAAAACTGATAAGGTTTCAATTGGAACAACAGTAACAATAAAATATGTTGACGATGATGAAGAAGAAGTATATTCAATTGTTGGTAGTAAAGAAGCAGATCCTTTTGAAAATAAAATTTCTAATGAATCACCAATTGCTAAAGCTATCATAGGACTTTCTGTAGGTGATAAAGTTACAGTAGATAGTCCAAATGGCAAATATGACGTCGAAATTATGAAAATCGCATAAGTATATATGCGTTTTTTGATAAAAAAATGGCTAGATTAATTATAATTGCTGCTATTGGTGAAAATAATGAATTAGGTAAAGATAATCATTTAATTTGGAAAATTTCTGAGGATTTAAATTTTTTTAAAGAAAAAACAAATGGTCATTATATAGTAATGGGTAGAAAAACTTTTGAATCATTACCTAAAATTTTAGATAATAGAACACATATCGTATTATCAAAAAGTAATTTGAACTTACCAGATAATGTCATTGTCATAAACAGTGTAGAAAAATTTTTAGAGTATATTAATAACATTAACGATGATATATATGTCATCGGTGGTGCGATGATATATTCAAAATTAATTAACTATTGTCAAATCATGTATTTAACAGAAATACAAAGTAGTGATATTAATGCTGATACATTTTTTCCGACATTTGATAAAAATGATTGGAATGAACAAATAATTGGTAATTTTTTAGAAAATGATTTAAAATATATTAGAAAGAAATATACTAAAAGATTGTAAAAGATAAAAAAATATTATATACTATAGTAGTATTGATTTGAGGAGGATTTAAATGGCAAATAAAAATGAATTAGAAATAATAATTAAAATTGAAGGAAAAGAATGGGAAGATGCTTTAGATAAAGCTTATGATAAAGCAAGTAAAAAAGCAAAAATTGATGGATTTAGACCTGGTAAGGCACCAAAGGAAGTTTTCTTAAAGAAATATGGTAAAGAATCATTGTATATGGATGCTGCTAACATTAGTGCTAATTTAGCTTATGATAAAATGTTAGAAGAAAATAAAAATTTAGAGATAGTTGCTCAACCAGTTTTAGATATAAATAAAATTGATGAAACAGGTGTTGAATTTAAATTTATTTTAACATTAAAACCTGTTGTTAAATTAGGACAATATAAGGGATTAAATGTAAAAAAAGAGAGTGTTGAAGTAACTAAAAAAGAAGTAGAAGAAAATATTGAAGCTATGCGTAAAAGATATGCTGAAAATGTTGAAAAAGATGGAAATGTAGAAAATGGAGACATCGCTATTATTGACTTTGAAGGATTTAAAGATGGAGTTGCTTTTGAAGGTGGAAAAGGTGAAAATTATTCTTTAACAATTGGTTCAGGAACATTTATTCCAGGATTTGAAGAACAATTAATTGGTATGAAAAAAGGAGAAGAAAAAGAAATTAATGTAACTTTCCCTAGTGATTATCATAGTGAAGAATTAAAAGGTCAACCAGTTGTATTTAAAGTAAAAGTTAATGAAGTAAAAACTATTAAGGTTCCAGAATTAGATAAAGATTTCTTTGAAGATTTAGGTATGGAAGGTGTAGATTCTAAAGAAACATTAGAAAAACAAGTTGAAGAAAATATTAAAGTAAGAAAAGAACAAAATGCTGAAAATAAATATTTTGATGATTTATTAGAAGCAGCAGGTAAAAATGTTGAAGTAGATATACCTCATGTAATGATTCATGAAGAAATAGATAGAATGATTAAACAATATGAAGAAAATTTAAAAATGCAAGGATTAACATTAAAACAATTTTATCAATTTACAAATTCAGATGAAAAGGCATTAAAAGATCAAATGCATGAAGAAGCAGAAAAAAGAGTATTATATAGATTAATGTTAGAGGAAATTGCTAAAGAAGAAAAAATTGAAATAGATGATGATCAAGCTAATAAAGAAGCAGAATCTTTAGCAAGTAAATATAATATGAAAAAGGATGAATTCCTTAACCTATTTGGTGGAATTGAAATGATTAAATATGATTTAAAAATGAGACAAGCAATGGAAGTTTTAAAAAAATAATTTCTAATTTTTAAAAAAATATAGTATAATAAAATTGGTGATATGATGGAGAACTTATGGCAGTATATTATAATTGTTATTGTACTTGTTGTAATAGCGCTTGCGATTACTAAATCAAAACATAAAGATTTTAAAATTGAAGCTAATAAATTGGTTGAATACCTAGGTGGTAAAGATAATATAATTAGTTATGAAGTTTTAAAATCTAGATTTGTAGTAAACCTAAAAAATATTGATATAGTCAATAAGGAAGGTATTCAAAAAATTGGTGCTCAGGGAATTGTTGAAATTGATAATCAATTGAAAATAATTTTAGGTGAGGAAGCAAAACAATTAAAAAAATATATTGATGAATTAAAGTGATGAATAATCACTTTTTTTCGACAAATTTTGCGCAAAAATTGGTGTATATTGTAAATAAAGGAGGGGAGTATATGAATTTTTACGCAAATATATTTTTTCGCTTATTATATTTAACATATCCCTTATTAATATATTTATTTTATGTTGCTTACAATAAAAATTATCAAAAAGAAGAAAATAATCTATTTCTAGATGTTGCACTTATAAGTTCTTTTTATCTTATGTTAAGGTTTAGACAACCTATGTTTCCAGAAATACCCCCTATTGTATCAAATGTACCACTTATAATGGCATATTTGAAAAAAAGATATATAACTGTTTTTCTATTATCTATTATTTTAATAATAAATTATATTTTTTACTTTGACCTTAATCCTATATTAATAATAATAGAATATATTGTTTATTATTTATTATATTTAAAATTAAGATGTGAAAAAAATTATGAAGTAAAATTTGTTAATGCATTTATTATTTTAAAAGCCTTTTTCTTTAGCTTATTAAATATTCTTAATAATAATATAATTGATAATAATTATTATGCATTTTTCATAAAAATATTTTCTTTAATAATTATGTTATATATAATAACTTATTTTACTCTTATTTTATTCAATAAGGGTGAAGAAATTATAAAATATCATATGGATTTAAAAGAATTAGAAAAGGAAAAACAAATTAGGACTTCTTTATTTAAAATAACTCATGAAATAAAAAATCCAATTGCGGTGTGCAAAGGATATTTAGATATGTTTGATCCAAATAATAAGGAACATAGTATAAAATATATACCAATATTAAGGGAAGAAATAGAGCAAGTTTTAGTTTTATTACAAGATTTTTTATCTATTACTAAGGCTACATTAGAAAAAGAAACTTTGGATATATTTTTGTTAATAGAAGATGTAGTTGATAGTTTAAAATTTATTCAAGATAAAAAAAATATAAAATTGATTATGAATTTACCAGAAGATGAAGTATATATTGATGGAGATTACAATAGGTTAAAACAAGTATTTATGAATATAATTAAAAATAGTATAGAAGCAATTCCTGATAATAGAAATGGTGTAATAAGTATTGATTGTGAAATAAAAAAAGATAAATTGATGATTTATATTAAAGATAATGGAATAGGAATGAATTGTGAAACTTTAAATAAAATAAATGAACCTTTTTTTACAACAAAGGCTAATGGAACTGGGCTTGGAACAACATTATCATTTGATATAATAAAAGCTCATGGTGGAAAAATTAAATATACATCAAAGGAAAATATTGGAACAAATGTAGAAATTGTTTTTGATATAATGCATGAAAACATATAGAAATATATGTTTTTATATTAAATTTATATTTGACATACGAACAAATGTATACTAAAATATATTATGTATTATGATATTTAGTATTTGATATTATTTATATTAAATAGCTTTATTTTTAATTAGCAGGTGATATTATGACAATTGATGTATTAGTGGAACTTAAAACTAAAAAGGTAGATAAAACGTTTACCTATTTAGTTCCTAAAGCATTAGAAGATTGTATAAAAATAGGCATTAGAGTATTAGTACCTTTTGGACATCAAAAGTTAGAGGGATTTGTTTTAAATATATATGAAAATCAAAAATATGATTATGAGTTAAAAGAAGTAATTAAAGTTATTGATGATAATTCTATATTAAATGATGAAATGCTACAGTTAGGTAGATATATAAGTAAGAAAACATTATCACCGTTGATTAGTTGCTATCAAGCTATGTTACCATCGGCTTTAAAGGCAAAAAAAGGATTTAATGTAAATAAAAAGACTATCTCTTATTTAGTTTTAAACAAAAATAGTAATTTAGAAAAATTGAATTCTAAACAATTAGAAATTATAAATTTAATAAAACAAAAAGGAAAAATAACTAAAAAAGAAGCATCAGAAATTTCTACTTCTTCTATGACTACTTTAATAAACAAAGATATTATCAAAATAGAACAAAAAGAAGTATACAGAATAAATAAAGAATACGAAAAGAAAAAAAATAATATTACTTTAAATAAAGAGCAATTAAATGCTGTTAATACTGTTATAAATAATATTAATAAATTTAATCCATATTTATTATTTGGAGTAACTGGCAGTGGAAAAACAGAAGTATATATGAATATTATAGAATATGTTATTTCCTTAAATAAAGAGGCAATTGTGCTTGTACCGGAGATTAGTTTAACTCCTCAATTAACCAATAATTTTCATGAACGCTTTGGAAATGATATTGCCATTTTACATAGTAGACTAAGTGATGGGGAAAAATATGATGAATGGCGTAAAATTGAAAAAAAAGAAGTAAAAATTGTTGTTGGAGCTAGAAGTGCTATATTTGCGCCCTTTGAAAATTTAGGAATTATAATTATTGATGAGGAACATTCAGAAAATTATAAGCAGGAAAATGTTCCCAAATATAATGCGATTGATATTGCTATTTTTAGAGCAAAAAAACATAATTGTCCAATGATTTTAGGGAGTGCTACTCCATCTATTGAAAGTTATACTAGAGCTAAAATGGGAATTTATAATTTATTACTTATGAAGAATAGGGTTAATAATTCATTGCCAAATGTAAAAATTGTTAATATGAGAAATGAAATAAAAAAAGGTTTCAGTGTATTGTCAGAGTCATTAATTGAGGAAATTAATGAAAGATTATTAAAAAAAGAACAAACAATAATTTTATTAAATAGACGTGGATATTCAACTGTTTTAACTTGTCATAATTGTGGTTTTACAGTAAAATGTCCTAACTGCGATATACCTCTTACATATCACAAAGATACAATGATTATGAGATGCCATTATTGTGGATATGGTGAAAAAAAGATTACTGTGTGTCCAAATTGTAAGGGAAGAGATATTAATGAATTTGGTATGGGAACTCAAAAACTTCAAGAATATATTGAAAATAAATTCACTACAGCTAAAGTAGTTAGAATGGATGTTGATACGACAGTAAAAAAAGGTAGTCATGAAAAAATTATAAATGATTTTAAAAATCATGAATATGACATTTTAATTGGAACACAAATGATAGCAAAAGGCCTTGATTTCCCATTAGTAACTTTGGTAGGTGTATTAAATGGTGATGCTAGTTTAAATATTCCTGATTTTAGGAGTGGCGAGCGAACTTTTCAATTATTAAATCAAATATCTGGTAGAGCAGGAAGAGGAAAGCTACTTGGAACGGTTATAATTCAGTGTTTTAATGTTGATCACTATAGTATTAAACTGGCTTGTGAAAATGACTATGAAAGTTTTTATAATGAGGAGATGTTAATACGTAAAAAATTAAATTATCCTCCTTACTTTAATATTTGCTTAATAAAGGTTAATGGCAAGAATGAAGAAAATGTTATGAATGAAGCTAGTAAAATTAAAAAATATTTGGACATTAATTTAACTAAACATGTAAATGTATACGGTCCTAATTTTTCTAATATGCCAAAAATTAATAATATATATTATATGCAAATAATAATAAAATATAAAAATATAAATGAAATTATAGAAAATGTTAATTTTATTTATAATAAATATAAGATAAATAATAAAGTAAATGTAGAAATAGATATAAATCCTATAAAGATATAGTTATTTTTGATTATTTATGTTAGAATTATAGTAGGTGATAGAATGAATTTAGATGATATAAATATAAAAAAAGAATTAAAAATTATTTTTATGGGTACTCCAGATTTTAGTGTACCTGTTTTAAAATCATTAATTGATAATTATAAAATTAGAGCAGTAATTACACAACCTGATAAAATTGTTGGTAGAGGTAATAAGATCGTTTTTTCTCCTATAAAAAAAGTCGCTTTAGAAAATACTATTTTAACATTACAACCAGCTAAAATTAGTGAATCAGTAGATGAAATTTTAGCTTTAGAACCAGACTTAATTATAACTTGTGCATATGGACAAATTTTACCTAAGAAGATTTTGGATTATCCAAAATTAGGCTGTATTAATGTTCATGCATCCTTACTTCCAAAATATAGAGGCGGTGCTCCAATTCATAGAGCAATTATGAATGGTGCTAAAAAAACTGGTATTACTATTATGTATATGGATCCTAAAATGGATGAAGGAGATATAATTAGCCAAGCCAGTGTAGAAATTACTGATACAGAAACCGCATCATCATTGCATGATAAGTTATCCATATTAGGGGCTAATTTATTAATAGAAACTCTACCAGGTATTTTAAATGGTACATGTAGTAGAACTAAGCAAGATTCATCACTTGCATCATATGGATTTAATATTAAAAGGGAAGATGAAAAAATAGATTTTAATAAGACAAAAAGAGAAATTTATAATCAAATTAGGGGCTTAAATTCATGGCCTGGAAGTTATTGTATTTGTGAATCTAAAATTTTAAAAGTTTGGCAAAGTTACATTACTGACAATTATTATCCTAATAAATTTAATGGTGAAATTACAAACATTTATAAAGATGGTTTTGGTGTTAAAGTTGAAAATGGCGAGATAGTATTTACTATAGTTCAACCAGAGGGAAAACAACCAATGAAAGCTATAGATTTTGTTAATGGGTTATTAAATAAAGGAAATGTAGTTGGAAAAATTTTAGAGTAGGTGATTTTTTTGGAAGAAAAAGAAACTAAAATACAAAAGATAGGAAAAATTTTAAAAAACAGAAAATATAGAGCAGTAATAACGTTGTTCTTGTATTTTATATTTTTCTTTATTTTATTTTCGATGGCAAATTTGAATGGTAATGATAATTATAATGGTAATGATAATTATATAGATGTGCCAAATAATTTACTAAATGATTATCAATCATATTATTTTGAAATAGAACTTAATATAAATGATCAATTATATAATTTTTCTGGAAGTTATATAGATGATACATATAGTATTGATTTTAATGAAAATAATTATAATTTTAAATTAAGTGATACACAAAATATAAATTTAAATAAGGATATAATTAATTCATTAAATTATAATTTGAATTTTATAAATGAAGTTATAAAAAAATCTAAATTAATTTCTGAAAAAAATATTCTAACTGATAACAGTAAAGTAGAAGAATATACTATAAGTTTATACGATTATTTAAATTTAAATGATATATATATAGAAGAATATGATAAAGAAGATTTAATATATATTTATGTTACTATAAAGGATGACAATATTGTTACAGTTGAACTTAATTTAGATAATTTATATAAATATTATGAGGAAGAATATAATAAATATAATTTTAAAATAAATATAAAAGAAATAAATGAAAAATAATAAAGAGGTGTTGTATGGATTTAGCAGTTTTAATAGTTTTAATGGCAGTTGTAATTTTTTTCTTTAAAAGAATTGATAGTTTTATATATTTTATAGCTGTTGTTGATATATTTTTAAGAATTTTAACATTTATAAAAATACATGTTCCAGTTCCAGAATTACAGGCTTTAATAGGAAGGTACTTTCCAGAATCGATTCCAGCTATTATAAATAAATATACAAGTGGAATTGTTAATACGATTTTTATATGGGTATATGCGATTATATTTATGATATTTTTGTTTTATATCGCAAGAATATTCTTTAGAAAAAAGTAACATAATTATAGTGTTACTTTTAATTTTGTAAAATTTTTATTTTTTAGCACTCATATATTGACAATGCTAACATATAATAGTATAATGAAGACAGCACTAGGAAATGTAGAGTGCTAAAAAGTAGGTGATATTTTGTTAAGCAATAGACAGATTGAATTATTAAAACTTATTGTTGAAGATTATATTAAAACAGCTCGTCCTGTAAGTTCTAAATCATTATGTGAAATTTTAAAGTGTTCTAGTGCAACAATTAGAAATGAAATGAGTGAATTAGAAAATTTAGGATTGCTAGAAAAAACACATACGTCATCAGGTAGAATTCCAAGTGAAAAGGGATATCGATTTTATGTTGATAATATAATGGAACCAAAAAAATTAACTGGTGATGATATGTTGAAACTTCAAACAATATTTAAAAACAATTCATTAATGATAAGTGATACTATTATCAAAAGTATGGAAATAATTTCTGATTTAACTCATTATACTTCTATAGTATTAGGTAGTACCGCAAGTTATAATAAAGTTACGAAAGTAGAAATTGTTCCACTTGATGAATATCGTTTTATTGGTATTGTTATAACGGATCAAGGACATGTAGAACATAGAAACATAGTTCTTAATGAAAAAGTTTCTTTGGAAGAAATAAAGAAAACTGTTGAACTCATCAATAAATTAATTGTTGGAACACCAATAAACGAGGTAAGTAGTAAACTGGAATTTGAAATTAAGCCAATTATTCCACAATATGTTAAGCAACATGAAGTTTTATATAATGCCTTTTATAACGCATTTTCAGACTTTACAAATAGTCCAAATATAAATTTACATAAGCCAAGTAATATTTTAATGGAACCAGAATTTGATAATATTGATAAGGTAAGAGAAATCGTTAGTAAATTTGATGACCAAGATATGATTAAAAATATTACTCAAGATGATTCAGAAGATGGAAGTATTAAAATTTATATTGGAAGTGAAAATGAATTTGATGATGATGTAACTGTTATAAAAACTAAATATAAAGCTAATGGAGAAGAAGGAACTATTGCTCTTATCGGACCTAAAAGAATGGAATATGATAGGGTTGTTACTTTATTAAATTATATAAAAGAAAATATAGATGAAAATAAAATGTGATTGGATAAGGAGGATATGATGAAAGAAGAGATTAAGGATGAAAATATTAAATCAGAAAACTGTGAATGCAGTAATACCGGTAATTCTAACAGCTGCGATTGCATCGATGATACTTGCACTTGCGATAACGAATGTGATTGTAAGTGTGATGATGTAGGTAAATGTGGTAGTGATTGCTGTGAATCTAATGATTCAAAAAAAAATAAAAAGGAAAAGAAAGATAAACATAAAGAAAAATTTAAAGAGTTAGAGAAAAAAATAGAAGAATTAGAAAATAAAAATAAAGAATTATCTGATCAAACATTACGTAGTCAAGCAGAATTAATTAATTATAGAAAAAGAAAAGATGATGAATTATCTAGAATGCTTAAATATGCTGGAGAAGATATGATTAAAGAGCTTTTACAGATTTTAGATAATTTTGAAAGAGCTATAAATATGGATGATGATAATTTGGAAGATGAGGTTTCTAAATTCTTATCTGGATTTAAAATGATTTATTGCAAATTCGTATCCATTTTGGAAAAAAACGGAGTGAAAGCAATAGATGGTGGTAATAAACCATTTGATCCAACATACCATCAGGCTGTCATGACAGAAGCGCGTGAAGGTGTAGAACCTGGTATGGTATTAGAAGTTTTACAAAAAGGATATTTATTAAAAGATAAAGTTATTAGACCAGCAATGGTTAAGGTATCCGAATAAATAAAAAAAAAGAAAGGTGATTTTTTATGAGTAAATGTATAGGTATAGATTTAGGTACAACTAATAGTTGTGTATGTGTATATGAAGGTGGCGAAGCAAAAGTTATTGCTAACGCCGAGGGTGGAAGAACAACTCCATCAGTTGTTGCTTTCAAAAATGGAGAAATGTTAGTAGGATCAAAAGCAAAACATCAAGCTGTAATTAATCCTGAAACAATTTCTTCAATTAAGAGATTAATGGGAACAAGTGAAAAAGTAAAAGCTAATGGTAAAAGTTATAGTCCAGAAGAAGTAAGCGCTATGATTCTTGGCGACTTAAAGAAAACTGCGGAAGCTTATTTAGGGGAAAAAGTAACAGAAGCTGTTATTACAGTTCCTGCATACTTTAATGATGCTCAAAGACAAGCAACTAAAAATGCTGGTAAAATAGCTGGATTAGATGTTAAAAGAATTATTAATGAACCAACTGCTGCAGCACTTGCTTATGGACTTGATAAACAAGATAAAAATGAAAAAATTCTTGTATATGACTTAGGTGGAGGTACATTCGATGTATCAATTCTTGAACTTGGTGATGGTGTATTTGAAGTATTATCAACAAGTGGAAATAACCATTTAGGTGGAGATGATTTCGATAATAAATTAGTTGATTATATTATAAGTGAAATTAACTCACAAGAAGGAATTAATTTAAAAGATGATAAAATGGCTATGCAACGTATAAAAGAAGCTGCAGAACAAGCTAAAAAAGATTTAAGTAATATGACAACAACTCAAGTTTCATTACCATTTATTGCTCAAGTAAATGGTGCTCCAGTAAACTTTGAAATGGATATTACAAGAGCTAAATTTGAAGAATTAACTCGTGATTTAGTAGATTCTACTCTAGAACCAGTTAGAAAAGCTATGAAAGATGCTAATTTATCTAAAAATGATATTGATAAAGTATTATTAGTTGGTGGTTCAACTCGTATTCCTAGAGTTCAAGAATTAATTAAAAATGAATTAGGTAAAGAACCATCTAAAGGTGTAAACCCTGATGAAGTTGTTGCTATGGGTGCTGCAATTCAAGGTGGAGTTTTACAAGGTGAAGTTAACGATATAGTATTACTTGATGTTACACCACTTTCACTTGGTATTGAAACATTAGGTGGAGTTATGACAGTTTTAATTCCAAGAAATACAACAATTCCAACAAGTAAATCACAAGTATTCTCAACTGCTGCTGATAATCAACCTGCTGTAGATATTCACGTATTACAAGGTGAAAGAAGTATGGCAAGTGATAATAAGACATTAGGAAGATTCCAATTAACTAATATTCCTGCTGCTCCAAGAGGAGTACCACAAATTGAAGTTACATTTGATATTGATGCTAATGGTATTGTTAATGTTAAAGCTAAAGATTTAGGAACTAACAAAGAACAATCAATTACAATTACATCTTCTACAGGATTATCTGATGAGGAAATCGATAAGATGGTAAAAGAAGCAGAAGCTAATAAAGAAGCAGATAGTAAGAGAAAAGAAGAAGCTGACTTAAAAAATGAAGCAGAACAATTAATCTTCGCAACTGAAAGATCAATTAAAGATTTAGGTGATAAAGTAAGTAGCGAAGATAAAGAAAAAGCTGAAAAAGAAATTAAAGAATTAAGAGAAGCATTAGATAAAAATGACTTAGAAGATATTAAAGCTAAGAAAGAAAAATTAAATGAATCAGCTATGGCATTAGGTGCTAAAGTATATGAAGAAGCTGCTAAGAGTCAAGCACAAAATAGTAGTAGTGAACAAACATCTGAAAATAAAGATGATAATATTAAAGACGCAGAATACGAAGAAAAATAAAAATTTAATATGTAGTTAAAGTTCTAGGAAACTAGAACTTTAGCACTACTATAAGGAGAAAAAATGGAAAAAGAAAAAAATAGAAGTGAAATTAGTGAACAATTTAAGTGGGACATTGAAAAAATGTTTTCTAACAAAGGTGAAATAAATGACTGTATAGAAAGTGTTAAAGAAATTGTTTCAAATTTAGTTAAATATAAAGGTAAAATTATGGAAAGTGGTACAAATTTATATAATATGTATCATATTCTTAATGATTATAATAGGAAAATTATTAATTTATATGTTTATTCACATATGTTATGTGACAGCGATACTAAAAATGTAGAAAATCAATCTTTAAAAATGCAAATTGATAAATTTTATGAAGATACATCAGAAAAATTATCATTCATTTTACCAGAAATGTTAGAATATGACTTTGACTATGTTTTAAAATTAATAAATGAAGAACCTAAATTAGAGTTATATAAATTTGATTTAGAAAAAAATTATAGATATAAAAAACATACTTTAAAAGCAGAATTAGAAGAATTAATTACAAAAGCAAATAATGCGTTTGGCGGTTGTGCTGAAGTATTTTATAACTTAGATAACTCTGATATTAATTTAGGAAAAATTATGGATGAAGATGGAAACTTAGTTGAATTAACCAATAGTAATTACATAAAATTTATGAATAGTAAAAATAGAAGTGTAAGAGAAAATGCTTTTAATAATATGTATAAATATTGGGCTAGTATAAAAAATACAGTTGCTTCTAGTTATAAGGGACAAATTAAAGAAAATTTTTTCAATAGTAGTGTAAAAAAATATGATAGTCCATTACAAATGAGTTTATATGCTGATGCGATTGATGAATCTGTATATCATAATTTAATTGATACAGTTCATAAAAATATGAATTTAATGTATGATTACGTAGATTTAAGAAAAAAAATCTTGGGTGTAGATCAGTTACATATGTGGGATGTTTATGTTGATTTGTGTGATAATATTGATTCTGATATACCCTTTTCACGTGGTAAGGAAATATTATTTGAGGCATTAGCTCCATTAGGAGAGGACTATCTAAATGATTTAAAAAAAGCTTTTGATGAAAGATGGATTGATTTATATCCTAATGTTGGAAAAAAGTCGGGCGCATATAGTTGGGGAACTTATGATTC
Organism: uncultured Bacilli bacterium; assembly: GCA_934130045.1. Taxonomy (GTDB): domain Bacteria; phylum Bacillota_I; class Bacilli_A; order RF39; family UBA660; genus CAJLIR01. The sequence continues at coordinate 20,472 of CAKOXI010000017.1, forward strand.
CTATCCATATGTATTATTAAATTATAATAATACAATTGACTCAGTGAGTACAATGGCACACGAATTAGGTCATTCAATGCATTCATATTATTCAAGAAAAAATCAGGATTATATATATCATGATTATCCAATTTTTTTAGCGGAAATTGCTTCAACAGTAAATGAAATTTTATTAAATGATTATATGTATAAAAATGCTTCTACTAAAAAAGAAAAAATCTTATATTTAAATGAATTTTTAGATAAGATTAAAGGTACATTATTTAGACAAACAATGTTTGCAGAATTTGAAATGATTATGCATGATAAGTATCAAAATAATATACCATTAACTGATGAAGAATTTAATAAAACATATTATGAACTTAATAAACTTTATTTTGGTGATAATATGGTAAGTGATGAATTAATAAGTCATGAATGGAAAAGAATACCTCACTTTTATACAAGTTTTTATGTTTATAAATATGCAACAGGAATTTCAGCTGCAATCGCAATAGCTAGTGATATTTTAAATAATGTGAGTGGTTCTAGGGAAAAATATTTAGAGTTTTTAAGCAGTGGATGTTCTGATTACCCACTTAATATATTAAAAAAATGTGGAGTTGATATGACAACTAGTGAACCGATAGAAAAAGCTTTAGAAATGTTTAATCAAAAATTAATAGCTTTAAAAGAGTTAATTTAATAGATTAGAAAGGAGTAAGATGTATGAATAAAAGAGATTATTATGAGGTCTTAGGGGTTAGTAAGACTGCTAGTCAAGATGAAATAAAAAGTGCTTTTCGTAAATTAGCTAAAAAGTATCATCCAGATGTTTCAAAAGAACCGGATGCTGCAGAAAAATTCAAAGAAGCACAAGAAGCTTATGCTGTTTTATCAGATGAGAATAAACGTCGTCAATATGATCAATTTGGTCATGCAGCTTTTGATAACAATGGTGCTGCAGGTGGAGCCGGATTTGATTTCTCTGGTTTTGACTTTTCCGATATATTTGGTGATATATTTGGATCAGGTTTTGGTTTTGGAGGAAGAGGAGCAAGCCAAAATCGTAAAGCTAAGGGTAGAGATTCTGTAATGCGTATTAATTTAACTTTTGAAGAAGCTGTATTTGGTTGTAAAAAGGTAATTAATTTAGATGTTACAGAGGATTGTGATAGTTGTAATGGTCTTGGAGGACATGGTGAAAAGACTTGTCCAACTTGTCATGGTAGTGGTCAAGTTACATCTGAACAAAGGACAATTTTAGGTTCATTTATGACACGTTCTACTTGTTCAGAATGTTCTGGAAAAGGAAAAATATTTGAAAGTACTTGTTCAAAATGTCGTGGTACAGGTAGATTAAAGAAAAATAAAGATATAGAAGTTAAAATTCCAGCAGGTGTTGATACTGGTAATCAACTTCGTTTAGCTGGAAAAGGTGAAGCTGGCTATAATGGTGGTGCAAATGGTGATTTATATCTAGAATTTAGCGTAAAAGCTCATCCTTTATTTGAAAGGGAAGAAAATGATATATATATTACTTTACCACTTACAATAACAGAAGCTATTTTAGGAACTAAAAAGGATGTACCAACTCTTTATGGAACTGTTAAATTAACAATTCCAGCTGGTACACAAAATGGTGATAAACAACGTCTAAGAGGCAAAGGTGTAGAAGATGTTCAAACTGGTCGCAAAGGTGATATGTATGTAATTACTAAGGTAATTATTCCAACAAAATTATCTAGGGATCAGAAGAAATTATTTGAACAATTAAATGATACTAACTTAGAAGATAGTATTGAATTTAAAAAATATAAAGATTATTTATAATTAAGAAAATGGGACAAAATAAAATCCCATTTTTTTATATATTAGTAAAGTTCTTTTAAGTTTTGAAAAAAAATTATATATGTACTTAAAAATATAGGTAAAGCAAAAATACGGTACTTAAATCCGTTTTTTTTTATATTTATCATTCTTTATTTATTCAAATTTTTGAATATTCAAAACATATTTAGGGTATTTAATAGGAGTTTTAGTATATTTTCATCTTTTTATTTTAAATATCAGAATTACTTATATTCATAGATTCAATAATTATTATTTACTATATTATAATAAAAATGTCCCCATAAGGGGACAAATAATAAAATAAACTTTGTGAACTGAACCCCAAAAGTTGGACAGTTTATAAATAGTTTCTAATTAGAGGATTGTAACCTGTAATTTACGGGCGAC
>CAKOXI010000018.1 GCA_934130045.1 uncultured Bacilli bacterium
TTTATTCTTTCTTCATAATTTAATTTTGACATATAAAAACCTCGTTTCTATGTCCAAGAAACGGGGTTCATATCATTGTTATTAACTATTTTTTTATATAATTTTCCTTTATCACTTGTTTTGCACGAGCTATAGCAAGTGAATTTTCTGGAACATTTTCAGTTATTACCGAACCTGCACCAACTATTGCATTTTCTTCTATAGTAACAGGTGCAAGTAAACTTGAATTACATCCTATAAATGCACCATCTTTAATTGTTGTTCTATTTTTTTCCCATTTTGTATTCATGTTAGCTGTTATTACACCACAAGCAATTTCTACGTGGTTACCTATGTCAGCATCACCAGTATATATTAAATGAGGAATTTTAGTTCCAACACCAATGTTTACATTTTTTGTTTCAGCAAAACTTCCAACTTTACAATCAGAACCAATATTTGATTTTGGTCTAATGTGTGCAAAAGGTCCAATTAGTGTATTATTTCCAATAATACTGTCTGTAACTTTGCTTGATTCTACTGTAGTTGAATTTCCTATTTTAGAGGATATTATAGTAGAATTTGGTCCAATGATACAATTATCTCCTATAACAGTTTGACCTTGAATATTTGTTCCGGGATATATAATAGTGTCTTTTCCAATTATCGCATCTATACTAATATATGTATTTGATGGATCGATTAGAGTTACACCATTTTCCATGTGAAGTTTTCTTGTTTTATTAAGCAGAGTTTGAGTTGCAATAGAAAGTTCTTCTCTAGAATTTACTCCTTGGAATTCTGACATATCAGGTATTGTATAAACACCAAAATTATATCCAGCTTTTTTGATATGTGTAGGGATATCTGTTATATAATATTCTCCTTGAGCATTGTTGTTATCAAGTTTAGAGAAAGTTTCTTTTAGTAATTTTCCATTAAAGCAGTAAACACCTATATTTACTTCTTTAACTTTTTCTTCAGATTCATCGCAATCTTTTTTCTCAACTATTCTGTTTAAGTTTCCGTTATTATCTCTTATAATTCTTCCAAGAGAACCAGGTTCATCTACAATGCCAGATAAAACTACACCACCATAGTTACCTTGAATACAAAAATTAACTAAAGATTTAATTGTATGTGGGGATATAAGTGGTTGATCACCATTTATAACAACTACAAGATCATTATCTTCAATATACTTTTCAGCTTGCATAACTGCATGACCAGTACCAAGCTGGTTTTCTTGGTAGCAGAATTTTACGTTCTTTCTTGTTTTACTTACATGTTCTTCAACTTGTTCTTTTTTATACCCAGTTATAATATAAATTTCTGATGCATCAGCATTTTGACATGCATCACATACATAATCTATTATACATTTATCATAAACTTTATGAAGAACTTTATGAAAATCTGATTTCATTCTTGTACCTTTTCCTGCAGCAAGAATTATTGCTTTAACATTTTTCAAAAAAAAACACTCCTTTTTAATAGTAATTTTGATTACTAAAGGACATTCTAACACATAAGCATGTAAAAGTCTATATAAAAACTTTAAAATTTACCCTGTCGTGAATTTTCATTTGAAAGTCCGTTTTAATAAAATAACGGAATTAAGTCTGATTATAGTATAATATATATCGTTTCTTTGTAGTTATAAGGAGGAATGAAAAATGAAAACATGGAAACACATGAGTGAAGATAATAGAAAAACTATTTGTTCTTGTATCTCACACAATAAAAAATTAATTGAAATAAGTAAAATTATAAATTATGATCCTAGAGCTATTTCTAAAGAAGTTAAAAGAAATAGAAAACCAGTTGATTACACTGATCAAATTGAAAGTCAATGCCCTAAACTTAATAGATGGCCTTATGTTTGTACTAATTGTAAAAATAGATATAAAAATTGTTCTTTTGTTAAATTTATTTATGATTCAAAAATTGCCCAAAGTAAAGCTACTGCTAATCTTATCAATTCTAGAAAAGGTATTGATTTAGATTCTGATGAATTTAATAAGTTAGATTATATTATAAAAAAAGGTACTGATGAAAATAAATCTATTTATCAAATAAAAATAGAAAATAAAGATTCCATTAATAAATCAATTACTACACTATACAGATATATTAATAACGGTTATTTAAAAACTAAAAGAATTGATTTACCTTGTGCTGTTAAATATAAAAAAAGAAAGCATAATAAAAAGTATGAATATACTGACAATAAAATTGACAGAAGTAATCATACTTACCTTGACTATTTGTCATACATTCACAAAAACCCAAACTGTAATGTATGGCAATTAGATTTCTTGGGCACTATCAAATCTGATAGTAAAAATATTTTATCATTTATTTTACCAAATGTACACTTTACTTTGTTAGATATCATAAATAATCCAAATTCTAAAAAAGTAATTGAATTCTTTGATGATTTAGAAAATAAAATTGGAACAGAAGCCTTTAAAGATTTAATACCTGTTATTTTAACAGATAGAGATCCTTGCTTTAATGATATTGAGGGAATTTGTTTTTCTAAAATAACTGGTGAAGAAAGGTGTAAATTATTCTTTTGTGATCCTTATGTATCTAATCAAAAACCTCATGTAGAAAACATCAACAAACAAATTAGAAAGTTTTTTCCAAAAGGAAAATCTGTAGATAACTACACAAAAGAATCTGTAAGAAAGCATAATATAACATTACTAAATACACCAATCAAATCTTTAGATGGAAATACACCTAAAGATGCATTTATTACAGTTTATGGTGAAGATTTATATAATAAACTTTTTGATATTGTCAATGACGAACGTAAGTGAGTTCATCTTGATCATTGACAATAATTACTATTTAAAATATTCTAACAAATAAAGTTCTTCTTTATTTGTTATTAATAATACAAATACTACAAAGAAACGGAAATAAGTTTAAAAAACGGAAATAACCTCCGTATTTTCATCATGCAATAATTTATGTATTTATTAACTAAAACAAGCTCTTTTATCAAGTTTATTGCCGTTTATCATTATAAAAACGGCAATAAATCTGAAAAAGAAAAAACTCCATTAAAAAACGGAATTTAGTCTAAAAATTTACGAAAATTTACCCTGTTAGAAATATCACATTAACAATTACACGTGATGATTTAGTTATAAAAGTGGGTAGTACCTAATTTTTTTATATGAAAAAAATTTAATTTATTGACACACAAACAAATGTTTTGTAAAATGATAATGGGTGAGATTATGTATTCATATATAAAGGGGAAAATAATAGATGTACAAAGCAATTATATCGTTATAGATAATAATGGTATTGGTTATTTAATTTATAATGCTAATCCTTATTCATTTACAATAGATAAAGAAGAAACTATTTATTTATATCAATATGTTAGAGAAGATGAAATTTCTTTATATGGATTTAAAACAAAAGAAGAAAAAGATATGTTTTTAAAGTTAATTGAGGTAAAGGGTTTAGGGTGTAAAATGGCACTACCAATGCTTGCAAATGGGGCAGTAGATGGAATCATATCAGCTATTGATAATGAAGACATTAGTTACTTAAAAAAATTTCCTAAAATTGGCGACAAAGTTGCAAGACAAATTATTCTTGATTTAAAGGGAAAATTAGTTATAAATGAACAAAAAATCGATAGTAAATCTGATACTGAATTAATGGAAGCATTAAAAGCATTAGGATATAAACCAAATGAAATTAAGAAGGTATTAACAAAAATTGACAAAAATGGTACAATAGAGACTCAGATTAAAGATTCTTTAAAATTACTTATGAAGTAGTAAAAAAAGTAGAAGTTGGTGTTTTTTTGAGGATAGGAATAGATATTGATGATACAATTTGTAATACATGGGAATGTTTAATTCCTTATGTTAGCAGATATTTTGGTATAGATAAAAAGGAATTGATTTATGGTGATAAACCGTATGACTTTATGTGGGAAACTAATTATGATGAATATTGTAAATTTGCTAGAATTTATTATAAGTTATTAGCGCCTAAATATAGATTAAAAAATAATGCTAGAAAAATAATAAATAAATTAAAGCAAGAAAAAAATGAAATAATTTTTATAACAGCTAGAAGCAATAATGGGTTTGATGATCCCTATAAAATTAGCTATAATTATTTAATTAAGAAAAATATAAAATTTGATAAATTAATTGTAGGTGCTAAAGACAAAGGTAGTATATGCAAGGAAGAAAATATTGATATTTTTATAGATGATTCAATTGATAATTGTGAAAAAATCGCATCTTACAATATAAAAGTATTATTATTTAATTCTAAATATAATAAAAATTGTAAAAAATATACAAGGGTTTATAATTGGAATCAAGTATATAAAATAATAGAGGATGATTTTTATGGATGAAAGAATAATTACAAATGAACAATTAAAGGATGATAATTTTGATGTTAATATAAGACCTCAATTATTGGATGAATATATTGGTCAAACTGAAGCAAAAGAAAATATGGCAATATATATAAAAGCTGCAAAGATGCGCAATGAGGTATTGGATCATGTTTTATTATATGGTCCTCCAGGACTAGGTAAAACCACTCTTGCTTATATTATTGCAAATGAACTTGGAACAAATATTAAAACTACTAGTGGTCCAGCTATTGAAAAAACAGGTGATTTAGCAGCTGTTTTATCAAATTTAGAGGAGGGTGATGTATTATTTATTGATGAAATACATCGAATTCCCAGATTTATTGAAGAAATTTTATATTCAGCAATGGAGGATTTTACTTTAGAAATTGTAATAGGAGCAGATTCATCAAGTAGAAGTATAAAAATAGATCTTCCACCATTTACTTTAGTTGGTGCAACAACTAGAGCTGGTGATTTAACTAGTCCTTTGCGTGATAGATTTGGAATTATTTCTAAATTACAATATTATAGTATTGAGGATTTAACTAAAATCGTTAAAAGAACTAGTAAGGTTTTAAACTGCGAAATTGATGATAAAGCTGCTATAGAATTAGCAACAAGAAGTCGTGGTACACCTAGAATTGCTAACAGATTATTTAGAAGGGTAAGAGATTTTGCTCTTGTTATGGGTAATGGTAAAATAGATTTAAAAATCTGTAAAATGGCACTTGATAAATTAAAAGTTGATAGTTTAGGACTTGATGATACTGATTATAATTTGTTAAAATCAATCATAGAAAGATTTAATGGAGGACCAGTAGGAATTGAAGCAATAGCGTCTAGTATTGGGGAAGAACAAACTACTATAGAGGATGTTTATGAACCTTATTTATTACAAATAGGATTATTAAAGCGAACTACTAGAGGTAGAATAGTTACTGAAAAAGCTTATAAACACTTGAATATTCCATATAAAAGTATATAATAATTACAAATTTATACAAATATTATTGATAGGAGATAAAATATGAAGACAGAAGATTTTGATTTTAATTTACCAGAAAATTTAATCGCACAAACACCACTAGAAAAAAGAGATAATTCAAAATTATTAGTTTTAGATAAAGAAACTGGAAAAATTGAACATAAGCATTTTTTTGATATAATTGATATGCTAAATAAAGATGATGTACTTGTTTTAAATGATACAAAGGTTATACCAGCTCGTTTGTATGGAATCAAAGAAGGAACAAATGCGCATATAGAAATACTTATGTTGAAAGAAATTGGTAATGATGAATGGGAGTGTTTAGTTAAACCTGCCAAAAGAGTAAAATTGAATACTAAAATTTCTTTTGGAAATAATGATTTAGTTGCTACTTGTACATCAGTTTGTGATGAGGGAATTAGAACATTTAAATTAAATTATAATGGTATTTTATATGAGGTTTTAGATAGGTTAGGAGAAATGCCATTACCACCATATATTCATGAAAAATTAAAAGATAAAAATCGTTATCAAACTGTATATGCTAAAAATTCTGGTTCTGCTGCTGCACCTACTGCAGGACTTCATTTTACAAAAGACTTAATTGAAAAGATAAAAGCCAAAGGAGTAAAGATTGAGTATATTACTCTACATGTTGGACTTGGAACTTTTAGACCAGTAAATGTGGAGGATGTTACAAAACATAAAATGCATTCTGAATTTTATATGATGAGTGAAGAAGTTGCAAATGTTTTAAATGAAGCTAAGAAAAACAAAAAACGTATTATAAGTGTTGGTACAACTTCGACAAGAACGTTGGAAACGATAATGAATTTATATGGAAAATTTAAAGAGTGTAGTGGTTGGACTGATATTTTTATTTATCCAGGATATGAATTTAAGGCAATAGATGCATTAATAACTAATTTTCATTTACCAAAGTCGACTTTAGTCATGTTAGTAAGCGCTTTAGCTGGAAAGGAAAATATATTATCTGCATATAATGAAGCTATAAAAAATGAGTATAGATTTTTTTCATTTGGTGATAGTATGTTTATAAAATGATTGATTTTTATAATTTAAATAAAAAAATTTCTTATTTTTTAAATAAAGAAGATACAAATTATAAACAATTTATGAATTTTTTTTGTAAATTATCTAATGATTATTTAAAAGAAATAGAAGATTATAATAATATTTTTGACTTTGATGATGATAATTTAAAATATATATCTTATGAAGAAAATTTATCTAACGTACAAGATTTTTTAAAACAGGTAAATATTGATTATCTTAAAAATTTAAATAAAATGTGTGAATTAAAACAAATAAATATTAAAAGTAAAAAAAGTGATGAAAATTATTGTGGTTTAAAAAATAAAAAACCTTATTTAAATATATCTTTAACAAATTCTATTGATGACTCTTTTTGTATTGTACATGAATTTATGCATTCTACTAATTTGAAACAAAAAATTTCTTTAGGTCGTGAATATTTAACGGAATCATTATCAATTTTTTTTGAATATCTTTTATATGATTATTATTGTAATATTGATTATCCAAATAAAGATTACTATAAAATTAAAATAATTAATTTTTTATCTACCCGTGATAATGCAATTGTTATAAATAATGATAAAACAATAATCGATTTATATTTAAAAAATAAACAAATTACGTTTAAAAATTTAAAACAAAATTATTCTAATGATAAAGAAAAATATGAAGAAATAAAATTAATGTGTGATAATTATTCTAAATATTATTTAGGAATATTTGAAAATAAAAAATATTTACTAGGAACTGTTTTGGCTTGTTATATGCATCAAAGATTATTGGATGATAGAAAATTTATTGATAAGATTTTCTATTTAAATGAGAACCTGAATTCTCTTAATTTGATGGTATGTTTTGAAATAATAGACTTAAATTTTTCTATAAAAGATGGGGAATATAATTTGGATGATCATCAATATAATTATTTGATATATTGTTTAAAAAAGGAATTAGAAGAAATATATTTAAAATGTGTAGGTGAATTTAATGGACAAAGTTATATCTATTGTAGGTCCAACAGGAGTTGGAAAAACTAAGCTTAGTATTGAACTTGCAAAAAAATTAAATGGTGAAATAATAAATGCAGATAGTACACAAATTTATAAGGAACTTAATATTGCTACTGCTAAGGTAACTACAAAAGAAATGGAAGGCATTAAGCATTATTTAATAGATTTTAAAAATATTAATGATGATTATAATGTTTATAATTATCAGATTGATTGTAGAAAATGTATTGAAATTATTAAAAACAATAAAAAAGTTCCTATTATTGTTGGAGGTACTGGTTTATATATAAAAGCAGCATTATATAATTATGAGTTTAATAATGAAGAAAATTTTGAATTATTTGAAAATTTATCAAATGATGAATTATATGAAAGATTAATACAAGTTGATCCAAATACTAAAATACATAAAAATAATCGAAAAAGAGTAATAAGATCATTAAATTTTTATTTAAATAATAAAAGGCCACAATCAGAAAACAGTGGTTCAAATAAATTGTTATATGATACAATTTTTATTGGTTTAACTTTAGATAGGGAAAATTTATATAACATAATAAATAATAGAGTTGATAAAATGATATCAAATGGTTTAATTGAAGAAGCAAAATTGTTATATGATAGAAAAATTTATTCTAAGGCAGTTATGACTCCAATTGGTTATAAAGAATTATTTGAGTATTTTGATAAAAAAATAACTTTAGAAGAAGCAATTATTTTAATAAAGCAAAGAAGTAGAAAATATGCTAAAAGACAATATACATGGTTTAAAAATCAAATGAATGTTAAATGGTTTGAAGTGGATATAAAAAATTTTAACAATACAGTTGATTTAGTTTATGATTATATAAAAAAACAATAGTTATGCTATTGTTTTTACGTGTTTTTTAGTAATTTCTATATCTTCTTTACTATAATAATTATTAATAAAATCTTTCATTTTATCATTATAAAATGATATAACGATATCATCAAAACTATATAAATTTTTATCAATTAAATTTAAAAATTCTAATTGAGTGTTGCTTAGTTTATCACCACTTGGTAATATCATACATAAATTATTTACATTTGGTATATTAAAAAATACCATGTTTCCCATTTTTGCTAAATCTTGAACTGTTTTAAACCATCCATCTTTGTCATAGTTAATATTAATGTTTGCTTCATTTATAAAGTTACTAACAGATGCTGGATGTCCAGTATTATATAAAAATATGTTTTTACCTAGTTTTGTTTTTATATCATCGTTTGGTATTATCCAAGCTAAATAGTTTTTAATTTTTTCAAAATTCATATTATTCCTCCTTTTTAACGAGCGACAATATAGTATTTTACACCTTTTTTTTTATAATGCAAGTAAATTTTGTCGAATTTTGTCATTTTTACACAAAATATTAAAAGTTTCTTTTCTTCTTTCTTTTTTTTATAAAACAAAGTATAATATTAATATACTAAAATACAATATAGTTTATTTAAAAAATTAAAAAAAATTACTATATATTAATAAGATAGGATGATTTTCGTGAATAATGTTGATAATTTTGAATTAATTAGTAAAAAAATAAATAATTCTTATATTGATTTAAAAGATTATATTGTAAAAAGACTATTAAAGTTAGAAAAAGAAACTGTTCCTATGGAACTTGGTTTTAATAGTTATGGAAAAATAGAATCGGTTTATAATGGATACATTTCTTCTAATTCTCCAATTAAAGCATCAAAAAGTGCTGAGCCATTCTATTTAGATAATATAAATATTTATTATGACTTTATTATTCAGTATAAAAATCACATTAATGAAGAAGATTTATTAAAAATGTTTCAAGATTTACAAGAATATTTCACAGAAACATTTGGATTAATAGGAAGTGAAAAAAAAAGAAGGGAAGTTTATTGTACTCATTCAAAAGAATTAAAAGAAAAAATTACTGATAAAGAGCTACTTTCAATTCATAAATTAACTGAAAAAGGAGCAGCCATGTGTTTAGAAAGATCAGCAATTTTACAAAATATTTTAAGTTTATTAGGTTTAAATAGTTATTTTATTTATGGTAAATTAGAAAAAGTAGTTAGTGATGATAACATAATTAAAGAACTCCATTCTTATAATATTGTTAAAATAACTAAGGATGACTATATGCTTTATGATATATCTAATCCTGTGTCATTAGAATTTGAAGGTATAAAAAAATATTTTCCCGCAATTAATATTTTAAATTATGAACAATTAAAATGTGTTATAAATGGTCAAAAGTACTTATTTGATAACAAACAAATAGAAAATCTTTTTGATTGTAAAGCTGTTGTATTAAATGAAGTAAAAAGAATATATACAATTGGTTAAAAATAATAATATTTTACTAGAAATTTAATTAATAATAGTGTAAAATTAAAATGGTGATAATAATGAAAAATATGTTAAATGTTTTTAAAAGATTTTTTTCTTATAAGTGGAATATAAACTTTATATCGACAATTTTTAGAAATGAAAAAATGGAAACAATTTCTGAAGGTAGTTTTAAGAATATAGATAATGGTTGTTTAACGGTTTCAAATTCTTTTTTTGTTAAGCTAGTATGTAGTGTAATAATTATAATAGCAACTAATATAAAAACTATAAATATTGATGATTTAAATTCAGTATTAGCAGCTATTAAAAGTAATTGGTTTGTACCTACTTTGTTTTTATTGATGGTTATAGTTCCAAATTTTATAATATATATTACTAAAAAAAATAGGTATATAAAAAGATATCCTAAATTATATTATTCAATATTAATTATTGTTTTAATATCGTTGATTGAAGTAATTTTTTCATTAATATATTTTATTTCTAATTTTGATTCAACTAGATTGTTATTTTTTTCATCAATTATTGGTCTTATTGCTAATTTTGCAACATTTTATGGATATATATCTATTCAAATTGGAATAATAGATTTTTGTGTATATACAAATAAAATCGCCTTAAATAAAGAGAATAGCAAAAATACCGATTTTGGTGATTATATAGATTATTTTTAAGGAGGAATTTAATGGGAATTTTTGATAAATTAAAAAATGTATTTACTAAAAATGATGTTAAAGAGAAAAAATCTATTGATTCTTATGATAAGGGATTAGAAAAAACTAGGAATGAATTTATCTTTAAACTTAATTCCTTAAATAAAAAATATAAAAAAGTAACTGATGAATATTTTGAAGAATTGGAAGAAATATTAATTATGGCAGATATTGGGGTAAATACTGTCATGGGTTTTATTGATAAGTTGAAAAAAAGAGTTAAATCAGAAAATATAGTAGATGTTGAGGATTTAAAAGAAGTTATAGTTGATGAATTATTTATAATATATGTAAATAATCAGGTTATAGTAAATAAAATAAATTATTCTTCAAGTGGTCCAACTGTTATTTTATTTGTAGGTGTAAATGGAGTTGGTAAAACTACGACTATTGGTAAACTAGCAGCAAAATTAAAGCGTGATGGGAAAAAGGTATTATTAGTTGCTGGTGATACTTTTAGAGCAGGCGCTGTTGAACAAATAGAAGAATGGTCAAATCGTATTGGTTGTGAAGTCATTTATAAAGAAAATGCAGATCCTGCAAGTGTAATATTCGACGGAATAACAAAAGCTAAAATGGAAAATATTGATGTTGTTTTAGTAGATACTGCTGGAAGACTACAAAATAAAGTAAATTTAATGAATGAACTTTCTAAAATAAATAAGGTTATAAAAAATATAATACCTGAAGCTCCTCATGAAACTCTACTTGTTATTGATGCAACTACTGGTCAAAATGGAATTAGTCAGGCAAAAAGTTTTAAAGAAATTACTGATATAACTGGAATTGTTCTTACAAAACTTGATGGAACAGCTAAGGGAGGAATAGTTTTAGCTATAAAAGAAGAAACTAATTTACCTGTTAAGTATATAGGTTTAGGTGAGCAAGAAGAAGATTTACAAGTGTTTGATATAGAAAAATATATTTATGGATTATTTAAAGATATGGTAGGTGATAATAATGAAAGAAAATATGAAACCAATGAATAAAAATAAAGATAAAGAAAAATTTGAAATTAATAAAATACAGGAGATAATCTTATTAGGTCAGGCAATGGTTATTGTAGCTATTATTGCTTCATTTATACTATCAAAAATATATAGTGAGTTTTCATTATTGTTAGATATATATTTAATTATTTTATGTGCTATTATGGCTTATACTAACTTTTCTATTTATAATAGAAAAAAAATAAGTATAATATATATAATTTTTTCTATGATTATTTTAATTAGTATTATATTTGGAATATATATTTAATGCAAAAACAAATACTATTAACAATTTTATATGATTATTACGGAGTACTATTAACGGAAAAACAGCAAAATTATTTTAAAGATTACTATTTTAATAATTTATCACTATCAGAAATTAGTGAAAATAATTCAGTTAGTAGGAATGCAGTTCATAAACAATTAAAAGAAATAGAAAAAAAATTAGAAGAGTATGAATCAAAATTAAATTTATATGGTAAATCAAAGAAAATAAAAGACATAATAAAAAGTAGTAGTGAAGAATTACTAAAACAAATAGAAGATTTAATATGAAAAGGGTGGAATTATGTTTGGAAAAATAATTTATATTAGTGATAATGTTGCTCATATAGAAATACCAGCTGGAACACCAGTGGCTGAAAATTTAATGAATATGCATGTTATTTTTGAAGATGATAAAAAAAAGATACTTGGTGAAATAGAAGATATTAGTCAAAATTTAATAAAGGTTGGATTTTTAGGCGAAATAGTAAATGGAAGATTTGTAGGTGGAGTTATTAGAAAACCAACTTTATCTTCAAATATAAGAATTATAACTAAGGAAGAACTTGCTTTAATAATTGGTGAAGATAAACCAGGAAGTATGATATTAGGTAATTCTCCTTTATATGATGATTGTCAAATTAGAGTGGATATTAATGATTTATTTAGTAATCATATGGCAATATTTGGAAATACTGGTAGTGGTAAATCATGTGGTGTTGCAAGACTATTACAAAATGTATTTAATAATCCTAGTTTTTTACCATATAAATCAAATTTCTTTATTTTTGATGCATATGGAGAATATCATAATGCTTTTAAAGATATAAATAAAATTAATCCAAATTTACATTTTAAATATTATACAACTAATAAAACAGAAGTAGGTGAACAGAGATTAAGAGTACCTTTATGGCTTTTAAATGTTGATGACTTAGCTTTATTGCTTGAAGCAAGTAGTCATTCTCAGCTAACAATTATTGAAAAAATGTTAAAACTTGTTAAAATTTTTTCTCAATCTGATGAACAATCTATTAAATATCGTAATCATTTAATAGCAAAAGCTATTATGAATATTTTATATACAAATCAAACTTCGCCAAGTAAAAGAAATGACATATTTTCTATTTTAGCAACATGTTCAACTGAACAATTTAATTTGGAAGCTCCAGTTCAAGGAATTGGTTATGTTAGAAAATTTCGTGAATGTTTTACAATGAACAAAGATGGACAATTTACTGAAAGTATATTAGTAACAGAATATATTAGTAGTTTTATTGATGAAGAACTTGAAAAATATGAACCTACTAAACCAAGTTTTTATACATTAGAGGATATGGAAAGAGCTATGAATTTCACACTTATTTCTGAAGGTCTTTTAAAAAATGAAAAAATGTATGATGAAGCAATCATGTTGAAAGTAAGATTACATGCATTAGTAATTGGTGAAAATAGTGAATATTTTAAAATGGATAGATATATGACTGTTGAACAATATATATCTAGTTTAGTAGCTTGTCCTGATGGTAGGAAAGCTCAAATTATTAATTTTAATTTAGAAGATATTGATGATTCATTTGCCAAAAGTTTAACTAAAATATATACAAGAATGTTATTTGATTTTACAAAAAGATTAAATGTACGTGCATCGATACCATTTCATATATTTCTAGAAGAAGCTCATAGATATGTACAAAATGATAATGATAAATTTTTACTTGGTTATAATATTTTTGATAGAGTTGCTAAGGAAGGAAGAAAATATGGTCTTATATTTAATTTAATTTCACAAAGACCAGTAGAAATTTCTGAAACTGTTATTTCTCAATGTTCTAATTTCATTATTTTTAAAATGAGTCATCCACGTGATTTAGAATATATTAAAAAAATGTTACCAAATATTAGTGCAGAAGTTGTTGAAAAACAAAAAAGCCTACAACCTGGTACTTGTGTAGCATTTGGAAAAGCTTTTAAAATTCCAATGATTATAAAAATGCAAATGCCTAATCCTGAACCACATAGTTCAAACTGTGATGTTGTTGCAAGATGGGTTAATTAGTTTTAATAATTTTTAAAATCCGTTCATAATTCATTAACACATCATATAATATATACGAGGTGTTATATGAAATATAGGGAACTTTTAGATAAAATTTATACTAGTTATAAAAAAAATAATATATATGTAGTTGATAGTTATATAAAATTTTATAAAGAAAATAATACAAATATAGTTAATTTTGAAATTAATGATCCAAAATTATCAATTATAAATGGTATTATAGTAGAACAAAATCATTTGATATCTATTTATTTTAAAATAAAGGAAAATTCTGATATTTATTCATTCTATAGTAAAACAAATATAATAATAGAGAATAGAGCTATAATATATAATTTCTTATTAAAAAATAGTCAATTGATTGAAAATGAAACAATAGGTCATGATTTTTATAAAAGAGAAGATTTATATAAATTTAATTCAAGTGATTGTATAATGAATGATAATATATTTGATACTAATTTTGAAAATATTATAGAAGAAATTTCTATTCAAAATGAACAAAAAAATAAACAAAAGAGACTTAAAATATAGTCTTTTTTGTTTATTTATTATATAATTTTATTAGGTGATTATAAATGTTTGAAAATTTAGGTGATAGATTACAAAACGCTATTGATAAAATAAAAGGATATGGAAAAATAACAGAAGAAAATATTAGTGAGGTAACAAGAGAGATACGCCTTGCTTTATTAGAAGCAGATGTTAATTACAAAGTTGTAAAAGAATTTATAAATAATGTTAAGGAAAAAGCATTGGGCGAAGAAGTTCAAAAAAGTTTAAAACCTAGTGAATTATTCGTTAAGATTGTTAAAGATGAATTAGTTGATTTATTAGGTGGTAATTCAGAACCAATTAATACAGTTGGTAATCCTGCTATATTAATGCTTGTGGGATTACAGGGAAGTGGTAAAACTACAACTATAGCAAAATTAGCTAATTTTTTAAGAAAAAAACATAATAAAAAGCCATTACTTGTAGCATGTGATGTGTATAGACCTGCTGCCATTGATCAGTTAAAACAACTTGGTCGTGAACTTAACATTGAAGTATATTCAGAAGGAAAAGGTGATCCTTTAAAGATTGCTAATAATGCTATTAATTATGCTAAAGAAAATGGTTTTAATTATGTATTAGTAGATACTGCAGGTAGATTACATATTGATGAATTTTTGATGCAAGAACTTGAAAACATTAGTAATAGTATTAATCCACAAGAAACAATTTTAGTAATTGATAGTATGATGGGACAAGATGCTATAAATGTAATTGAGGGTTTTAATTCAAAATTAAAATTAACTGGGGCAATTTTAACAAAATTAGATGGTGATACTAGGGGTGGAGTTGCTTTATCTGTAAGACATTTGACTAATGTTCCAATTAAATTTATTGGTATTAGTGAAAAAATGGATGGTTTAGAAGAATTTCATCCTGATAGAATGGCTACTCGTATTCTTGGTATGGGCGATTTAATGACAATGATTGAAAAAGCGGAATCCGTTATTGATCAAGATGAAGTTATGAATGCAGCAAAAAAAATGCAAAAAGGAAATTTTGATTTAGAAGATTTTTTAAGCCAATTAAAACAAATAAAAAAAATGGGACCACTTGAAAATTTAATAAAATTAATTCCTGGTGCTAAAAAAATGGGATTAAATAATGTTCAGGTTAATCCTAAGGATATGGCTCATTTAGAGGCAATAATTTTATCAATGACACCTAAGGAAAGAAAACATCCAGAAATAATTAAAGCAAGTAGAAAAATTAGAATTGCTAAAGGATCAGGTAGAACAGTTGAAGAAGTAAATAGACTTTTAAAACAATTTGAACAAATGAAAACTATGATGAAACAATTTAAAAATGGAAATTTTAAAATGCCATTTTAAAACAAAAAAAGATTAAAGTGATTTAATCTTTTTTATTCGCATTGAGCACCAGCTGATTTATAAATATTAACTATACCATCAATTAGTAATTTGTTGTCATCATTTACATAATTCTTCATAATACTATTATCTTCAATATATTTTTCTAAATCCATTTCATTATAATTTATAGTTACTGTAGATATTAATTTATTATCTGAAATTTCAATATTATAGTCATATCCACCATAATTATCATTTGAGTTACTATATAATTCTTCTATGTATTCTTTTAAATTATTTAAAACACTAGGATCATCAGAAGTAACTGTTTCTACACTTACAACTTTTTCAGCTGTATCGTTTACACCATAAATTTTATATTCATTGGACATAGTATAGGAAGAATTTGTTTGTGTTAAGTTACAAGTTTTTAAAACTTCTTTATTATTACAACCAGATAATAATATAATTGTTAATGATAACATTCCTAATTTGAAAAATTTTTTCATAAATACCTCCCTCATCATTATAACATTTATTATGTATTTTTTACAATAAATAAATTTAATGAGACAAATACCATATTCAAAAAAATTCAATCATCATATCATAAAGTAGATAAGGGGGAATATGTTCATGTTATTTAATAAAAGATGTTGTGGACCTGTTGGACCTGTTAATTTTGGACCAATACCACAAGAAAACTGTTGTGATGGAGGAAATTTTGCTCAAGCTGCAATGCCACAAACAGATAGATGTTGTCAAAATATGAATCAAACAAGAGAACAATGTATAGTAGAACCAACTATTAATAAATGTATTGAAAAAGAATTTTATCATGAAGTACCACATGTATGCCCAATACATACACATGTAATAAATCGTCATATATATAATCATAGCTATACACCACAATACACTTGTTCAGAAGAAAATCAAGTTTGTAATATTGACAATGGACCATGTTGTAAATTTGTTTAAAGAATAGTTTTCCTATTCTTTTTTCTTGTTTAAATTTTACAAAAAGTTTATAATAATAATAGGTGGTAATATGAAAAAAAATTTAATAAGGTATTCTTTTATTATAATTATTTTGATTAGTTATATTATTGTAAATAAAGGTTTTAATAAAAAAGGTTATTCTCAAAAAATTATCCTAGATGATAATTATGATTGGAAATGTGCAGTAGATGATGAATTTTTAAATATTTCAAAATATGAAAAAAATGTATTTAATATAATTGCAAAAAAAGAGGGATTGACAGAGATAAAATGTTCATATAATAATTTAAATAATAATGATAATAATATTATAAAAATATATAATATTTTAATTGATTCAAATAAAAAAATTAAAATTGATGACCCAAAAGAATATAGAAAATTTAATTTTGAAACAGCATATGGGAGTGTAAATATTGTGGCAAATTATGCATTAACTGCTACAGGTTTTGCAGGAGCTAGTAATACAATTTTTTACCTAAAAGATAATAGTTTATATTTATATATTTATGATGGTGATGATGATTTATTAGCTAGTGGAGTAAACAAAATTTATTATGAAAATGACAGTTCTCAAGTAATTACTGCAATATTGAATAAAGATTCTAATGTAATTAAGAATTTATCATATATAAATTATGTTTATGCTGATTAAACTATTTTGCAAAAAAAAAAATAGAATTTCTAATTTTTCTTATCAATTCTACCACATAACCAATCTAGTGAAATATTAAATTTGGTTGCTATACTATAAGCAAAGACAGTTAATATTAAAGTTTTGCCATTTTCATAAGCACTTATGGTAGAATGAGAAGTATTTAATAATTTTGCTAAATCATTTTGACTTAGATTAAATTTTTTTCTTAAATCAAAAATTCTTTTTCCAATTATTTTCTTGTCTATTTCATTTTTTACATTATCATAATTTTTATCATTAGATAAATTTACTATATAATCCATAGATAAGTTATAAAGATTACACAAATCATTTAAGTGTTTTAGTGGAATAAATGTTTCGCCAGTTTCCCATCTATTGTATGTTGATTTACTGACATTTAATTTTAATGCTATTTGTCTTTGTGTAAGATCATTATTTTCTCTTAAATTTTTTAATTTTTCAAAAATCATATACTACTTCACCTATATATAATTTTCTCATTAAATAAAATTTTATTAATTTTTGTCCCCTATATGCGACCGATTGTGCTATAATATATAATATAAGACAAGGAGAAAAATTATGAATTATTTTATTAAACAATATTATAATCTTTTATTAAAACTAGAAAGTTATAAAAAAAATTTAGTTTCTAAAAAAACTAAATTAAATAATGGATTAGATATATATTCTAAATATTTAGATGAGATAGATAATTTATTATTAGAAAAATATATAAAAATAGAGGAAATATTAAATGAGTTTAATGAACAAAATTATTAAAGTAAGCAGGTATATTAATTTCAAATGTAAGAATTTTTTTATCATTTGGATCTGAAATAATAAGTTTGTTTGCATGTAGGCAAAAATAATTTGTTTTAAATTTTTTGTCTCCATATTTTTTGTCCCCAACAATACTATTACCAATACTTTGCATAGCAACACGTATTTGATTTTTTCTACCAGTTTTTATCTCAATATCTAAAAGGGAATAGTTTTGATTTGATTTAATAACTTTATAACAAGTTATAGCTTTTTTCCCAGTGTTATTTTTTGTTGCAAAAACATATAAATTATCAGTTTCTTTTAAATACTGAATAATGGTGTCATTGCTCCTTTTAGGAATACCTTCTACAATAGCTTGATATCCTCTATATTTAACTAATGAATCCCAATTATTTTGGTATATACTTTGTATTTTTGTACTTTTAGCAAACATTACTATTCCAGATGTTTCCCTATCAAGTCTATGAATAACAAAAACTTTAGAATTTTTGTTATTTTTTTTTAAATATTCACTAACAAAATGATATAGGGTTTTTTCTCTTTCTTTATTTGTACTAATTGTAAGTAGATTAGATGGTTTATTAACTACAATTATGTTTTTATCTTCGTAAATTATTTCTATATTATTATTTATTTTTGTATTAAAATTATTAATAGTAATAGAATCATTACATTTTAAATTGTAATTATAGTGTGTTACTTTTTTATTATTAACAAGTATTTGATTATTTGCTAATTTCTTTTTAGCTTCTTTATGAGAATATTTTAATTCTTCTATTAAGTAATTTATTAAAATTGTATCTTTATTTACTATATAATTTTTCATATTTAACACCCAAAATAATAATACACTATAATTTTAAAATTTTAAATATTATTTTCTAAATATTCTTCTAAAGTTAAATTATTTTTAGTTATTTCTAAAGCACATTTTCCTACATATCTATAATGCCATGGTTCATATTTAAATCCTGTTATATTTTGTTTATCAGAGGGATATCTTAATATAAAACCATAATTAGGAGCATTTTTTATCATCCAAGAAAATTCTTTTGTATTACTAAAATTATTGTAATCGCCATCTGAACCCCTTACGTCCACTGCAAGTCCTGTTTGATGTTCAGAGTGTCCAGGTTTAGCAGAACAAGCATTAGCATATTCACTACCATATTTTAATACATAATTGTCGTATAATTTTTTTTGATATTCAAAACTTCTATATGTTGATTCTGCCTTTATGTTTAAATTTTCATTTTTAGCATCACTACATAATTTTTCAAACCATTCTTTAGCATCACTCCTTAAATATTTAGTATCAATAGAATATAATTCATTAATTTTTTCTAAATTATTAGGTATAAATTGTTGATACAACATATTATTTTTGTTTACAAGTACCAATAAATCATCTGGATTTTCAATTAATTTTATATTTTTATAGAAATTATTCATTTAATCACCATATTATTCTATGCGATTAATAAATTTATATTAAAATAAAAAGAAGCAGAGTTAATTTTATTCCATTACTGTTGGATTAAAATTTTCAATTGCTTCTACTAATTTAGGATGTCTTATAACAAAATGTATAATAGGGTTAGAACTTTTTGATAGAATAACATAATTATCTTTTAAAATAGTTATATTTATATTATTAAATATTTTATAGTCGTTAATAGTAATATTATAATTTTTTAAAGTTTTTGCGTATTCTTTTGTACTATTTAGGTGTTCTAAATATTCTTCATAACTGTATTTTATTTTTTTTTGATAAAACATATTTTCTAGTTGAAGATATATATCATTAAAATCATTTTTATCTAATGAATAAATAATATCATTTATTTCATTATTTTTTAGAATTAATTTTATATTTTTTTCTTCTTCATTTTTATATGATAATATATTATCAATATCATCTTTTGGAATATTGTTTCTTTTTAAGATTTTAATAAGTAGTTCATCATTTATAGTAAATAGAGGCAATGAAGATAATATTCTTTTTCTATTACCTTTAATATTTGTATCATTTAGTAAAAATAATTTATATTCTTCTTTTTGTTCTTTTCTATAAATATTCATAAGAGAATTTGCTTTTTTTAACAATAATTCTGATTTTTCTTTATAATATTCAACTTCTTTATTATTAGTTGTTAAATAATATTTTCCTCTTTCGTGAGACCCATTAATACATTCACCCATTAAAGCAACACTACCAGATACATAATTTAAGTGGTTATATATATTTGTTTTATTATTTTTTAAATAGTAGGGTGTTATTTGACCTGTCATATAAATGGGAATCCAACTTTCAAGTCCTAACATCATTTCATTAAAAGGTCTATCTAAATTATGGATTATATTTAAGTGTAATCCTTTTTTTAGACACATCGCAATTCCAAACATCCAACTTTTACCAAATTTAATATCACTCGCCATATCTTCCATAGGCATATCACTACACATAAAAATATTTTCCATAGATTTTGACAAAACTGCACCCTTAAAAAAATCAAGTTCTCCTTTTTTCATTTCTTCTATTCCATAGTATGATTTTGTTTTTGCTTTATAAAATGGAATATAAGGTACTTTTAATTCATCAAATTTAATTGCTTTTATATAATCATTTAGATTAAAATCATCTAAATTTTTTAAAAATTTATCTATTTGATTATCATTAGTTATTTTATTATTTAATATCCAATTTTTAATTTTTTCTTCATTTATTTCATCAATATTACAATTAAATAAAATGCTTAAACTTTTTTTAGAGTCTTCACTACTATATTTTTTTACTATATAACTAGTTAATTCATTTATAAATCCTTGCTTATTAGAAGGAATTCTATTACCGTTTCTAATTCTTGAAAGATATGATGCATCAAAATTTAAAAATTTAGCTAATTCACTAGCATTTATATCAAGGCATACAATTAGTTTATTTAAGTTACATCTTATAATTTCAAAATCGATTTCTGTATTATTAATAGTTTTATTAAATTCATTAAAAATGTCTTCTTTTTTATATTTTTCTTTTGAAAGTATGGATAAGGATTCACTAATTTTTTTTAAATTTTCATTATTAGGAATTCTATTACCACTTTTGTATCTACTTATTATTGATTCAGAAAGATTAGAGTATTTAGCAATATTTTTAGAACTACATCCAATTAAATTTATATACTTATTTAAAACATCATTAAACTTCATATTTAATCACCATTTATAATATATCAAAATAATCTGTTAAAAAAAATATTTTTTATAAATTAAATAAAAATTTACTAAATAGTCAATGACATTTTGACAATAATTCTTTGTAACAATGTCTAATTATAATATACTAAATATAACAAATTATGTATTTTTTTTGTTATTTTAGTTTATTTATAATATGTCTTAATAATAAGTAGAGGAGTGATATTATGGCATTAATTAAATGTCCAGAATGTAAAAAAGATATCAGTGATAAGGCTTTAGTTTGTCCAAAATGTGGATATGAACTTAAAAGTGAAGGTACTTTAAATCAGGTTAAGAATAGTGTTGATTCTATTAAATCAGGAACTTTTAAATTTGATTATAAATTTATTCTTGTAATTGTTGTATTAATTATTGTTGCATATTTTATTTTTAATCAAAATAAACAATCTAATTCTGGTGGTACTAGTACACCATCTAGTAATTCAGGATATTCAATTTATAGTAGTTCTTATATGGGAATATCTTTTGAGTACCCATCTGGCTATAAGGTTGCGACTGATAATGATGGATTTATCTATGTAGCTAAAAATATAGATAATGAGGGTGCTTTGATACCTTATATAATGATTGGAAGATATGATAATTATTATGACTCGGTTGCATTTTTAAATGATTTTACAAGTTATATGAGGCAACAATATAGTGATTTAATTATAACTATTGATTTAGTTTCTGGAGTGCGTGCTGGTAGAACGGTATATGGTCTTGCTTATAATTATACGAGTGGTGGTCATTTAGTGGTTGATAATAGATACGCAGTTACTATAAATAACAAGGTATATATGATTGGAAGTAGAGAAGAAAATGTAAATTCTACCGAGATTAATGATGTAGTAGGACATATTCTAGATACAATAACAGAGGGAGGTAAGTAGTATGGCATTAATTAAATGTAGTGAGTGCGGAAATGAAATTTCATCGAGTGCGAAATTTTGTCCTCAATGTGGAGCTAGTAATGAACAACATTTCTGTCCAGAATGTGGTGTAAAATTAAAAGGAAATGAGATTAATTGCCCAGAATGTGGATTTCCTCTTACT
>CAKOXI010000019.1 GCA_934130045.1 uncultured Bacilli bacterium
ATGAAAAAAGAATTGGTACAAAACTGTCCAATTCCTAGATTGACATTTTTGTCCAATTCTATATTAACATTTACAAAAAATATTGTATCATAAACTAATGAGTATTTTTTTCATTAATTTACATCTTAAAGTATACATGTTATAATTATATTGTAGAAAAGAGGTATTATATGTTAATAATAGGCTCACATGTTTCATTTAATAAGAATGATCAATTAGTTGGAAGTGTTAATGAAGCTCTTAAATACAAAGCTAATACTTTTATGTTTTATACAGGTGCTCCACAGAATACTTTAAGATCTAGTATAAATGATGATAAAACTAATGAAGCTATTAAATTAATGGAAAATAATGGTATAGATATAAATAATGTTGTTGTTCATGCACCTTATATAGTTAATTCAGCAAATAGTGAAAATTTTGATTTTAATGTGTCTTTTTTGAAAGGTGAATTAGAACGAGTAGAACAATTAGGAGTTAAAAAAATTGTTCTTCATCCTGGTAGTTATGTTAAACTTACTCATGATGAGGGTCTAAAAAACATAATTAAAACATTAAATTCAGTTATTAACAAAAATACAAATGTAACTATTTTACTAGAAACTATGGCTGGTAAGGGTACAGAACTTGGAAGTAATATAGATGATTTAAAGTATATTATTGATAATGTTATTTATAAAGAAAAAGTTGGTATTTGTCTAGATACATGTCATTTAAATGATGCTGGTTATGATATTTCTAATTTTGATAGTATTTTAGATGAAATAGATGAAAAAATAGGTTTAAGTAAAATAGGTTGTATTCATATAAATGATAGTAAGAATTTAATTTCTACTCATAAAGATAGGCACGAAAATATAGGTATTGGTACAATTGGATTTGAAAATTTAATTAATGTTATTTATAACAAAAGGTTAGAAAATATTCCAAAAATACTTGAAACACCTTATGTTACAAAGAGTGATAGTGATTCAGAAAAAATTTATCCACCATATAAGTTTGAAATTGAAATGATTAGACAAAAAAAGTTTAATTCAAATTTAATTCAAGATATAAGAAATAATAGTTAATTGGTATATGGATTCTATATATATACATATTCCTTTTTGTAATCATATTTGTTCTTATTGTGATTTTTGTAAATTTTTAAATAATAATGAATGGATTCAATTGTATTTAGATGCTTTAAAAAAGGAAATTAATCTTAATTATCAAAAAAATATGGTTAAAACTTTATATATTGGTGGTGGAACACCTAGTGTATTATCTATTAATGATTTAAAAAAATTATTTTCTATTTTAAAAATATTTAATTTTGCTGATGATTATGAATTTACATTTGAATGTAATATTGAATCAATCGATTATGAAAAATTATTATTTTTATATGAAAATAAGGTAAATAGATTAAGTATTGGTGTTCAAACATTTAATGAAAAATTTTTGAAGTTTTTAAATAGATTTCATACTAAGAAGGAAGTATTTGAAAAAATTGATATTTGTAAAAAAATAGGTTTTAAAAATATTAATATTGATTTAATATATGCGATACCTGGAGAGACAATTGATGATTTAAAGAGTGATTTAAATTTATTTTTGGACTTAAATATAAATCATATATCAACATATTCTTTGATGATTGAACCTCATACTAAATTATATATAGAAAAAATAGAAAATATTGATGAAGAACTAGATTTTAAAATGTATAATTTAATATGTGAAACTTTGGGTAAGCATGGCTTTAATCATTACGAAGTTAGTAATTTTTCTAAACCAAATTTTGAATCAAAACATAATTTAGTGTATTGGAACAATTTAGAATATTATGGATTTGGAGTAGGTGCTAGTGGATATATTAACAATGTAAGATATGATAATACAAGAAATTTATTTAAGTATATAGATGGTATTTATTTTGATAATAGTCATGAGGTATTATTAAATGAAAAAATAGAAAATGAATTTATTTTAGGATTTAGAAAAATTAATGGAATTAATTTAAATGAATTTTTGAAAAAATATAATTTCAATTTACTTGATATTGATGAAGTTAAAAAATTATTAAATGAAAAAAAATTGATAAAATCAAATAATAAAATTTTTATTAATCCTAAATATATATATATTCAAAATGAAATTTTAATAGATTTATTAGATATTAATTATGAGGAGGTATATTGTGAATAAAATAGATGTATTTGAACGTGAATATTCATATATAAAAAATCAAAAATATATAGATAACTTAAAAATAATGGTTGATTTGTTACCTGATTATTTTTTTATAGTTCCTGCTTCATCTACTGGTAAGTATCATCCTACTTTTTCTCTAGGTGATGGTGGATTAGTTAGACATACGAAAGCTGCTTTAAAAATCGCATATGATTTATTGAAAAATCAAACAATTGGTTCAGCTTTTACTGAACAACAAAAGGATTTGATGCTTTTTTCCCTAATGCTTCATGATGGATTAAAATCAGGTCTAGTTAAACAAAAATATACTCAGGTTGATCATCCGTTATTAGTTTCTAGATATATAAAAGAAAATAGTGATAAATTGAGTTTAACTGATAATGAAATAGAATTTATCTGTCAATGTATTGAAAGTCATATGGGAGAGTGGAATAAAGATTTTGATAATAATGAAATTTTACCACTACCCAAAAATAAATTTCAAAAATTTGTTCATATGTGTGATTTTTTAGCTAGTCGTAAATATTTAGATATCAAATTTGAAGATAACAATATAGTGGAATAGGTGATATATGAGAGGTAAATTAATTGTTATAGAAGGAACTGATTGTTCTGGAAAAGAAACTCAAGCAAAATTGTTAAAAGAAAAATTAAATGAAAATAATATAAAAACAGAAATCGTTTCATTTCCTTGTTATGAAACAGCTACTGGAAAAATAGTAGGTGGTGCATTACTTGGAAAAGAAAAAATAGGACAAAGTTTTTTTAGTGAAGGAACACCAAATGTTAATCCTAAAATATTATCTTTATATTATGCTGCTGATAGATTATATAATATAAAAAAAATAAATGATTTGGTAAACGAAGGTGTTAATGTTATATTAGATAGGTATGTTTATTCTAATATGGCTTTTCAAGGATCCAAGATGAGTGATGATTTAGAGAGAATTGAATTTTTTAAATGGATAGAAAAGTTGGAATTTGATTTACTTGAATTACCAAAAGGTGATATAAATATTTTTCTTCATGTACCCGTTTTAAAAACTATTGAACTTTTAAATAAAAGATGTGAAAAAATGGATTCAAATGAAAGTGATTTTAATTATTTAAAAAAATGTGAGGAAACTTATCTATTGTTATCTAAAAAATATGATTTTAAAATTATTGAATGTGTTTCAAATAATGAACTTGAATCTATTGATAAAATAGGTGATAGGATATTTGATTATGTTATAAAAACTATAAAAAAATTCTAGTTTATCTAGAATTTTTTATATAACAATAGCGAATAAATTACCAGAACCCTTATTAACTAATTTAGATAAAGTTTGTTGTAATTTATATCTAGCATTTTCTGGCATCATAGATAATTTTGCCTGAATTCCTTCTTTTACAATTACATCTAAGCTTCTACCAAATATTTCACTTTTCCAAATATTTCCTGCTTCTGAGTCTTTATCTTTCATTAAGTAATCAATTAATTCTTTACTTTGAATTTCAGAACCTATAATTGGTTCAAATGTTGATTCAACATCCACTCTAATCATGTGTATAGAAGGGGCAACTGCTTTTAATTTAATACCATAACGACTTCCTTGTTTAATGATTTCTGGTGTATCTAATTTCATATCAGATAGTGTAGGTGATGCTACTCCGTAACCAGTTGTTTTAACCATTTTTAAAGCAACTTTTATTTGATCATATTCTTGTTTTGCTTCATTATAATCTTGGAATAATGTTAATAATTGAGCTCGATTTGAAATATCGATACCTATAATTTCTTTTAATACTTTATTATATAATTCACTTGGTGCATCTAGACTTATAGTTACTTCTCCATTTGAAGTATTTACTTCTGATAAGTATGCTTTACTTATGTATTCACAATCAGTAAAATAAGATGTAATATTTTCGATATCTCTTAATTTATCAATTTCAATAACACTTTCTCTTATTTTTTCTATATAAATTTTTTTTAACCAATTATTTGGCGCTAAGCACGCAATCCATTCTGGCATATTGAATTTAACTTCCATAACAGGAAATTCATATAATGCTTCTCTTAATATTGAATAAATATCTCTTTCTGTCATGTTTTCAATACTGATAGGTAATACAGGAACACCATATTCTGTACTTAATTTTTCTGATAATCTCTCTGTTTCTGGTAGCATTGGATGAGTTGAATTCATTATTACTATAAAAGGTTTACCAATTTCCTTTAATTCCATAATAACTCTTTGTTCAGCTTCAACATAGTCATTTCTTGTAAGTTCACCAATAGAACCATCTGTTGTAACTACTATACCAATACTTGAATGATCTTTAATAACTTTTTCTGTTCCAATTTCAGCTGCTTCTATGAAAGGAATTTCTTCATCATACCAAGGTGTTTTTACCATTCTTGGACCATTTTCATCTTCGTATCCTTTACAATTTGGAATTACGTATCCAACACAATCAACTAATCTTATATTAGCATAAAAATCGTCTATTAAAATCTTTGCAGCATTACTAGGAACAAATTTAGGCTCAGTTGTCATAATCATTTTTCCTTGTGCACTTTGTGGAATTTCATCTAATGCTCTCTTTTTTTCATATTCATCTTCAATATTTGGTACAACTAAATTTTCAATAACCTTTTTTATAAAAGTTGATTTACCAGTTCTAACTGCACCAACAACTCCTAGATAAATATCTCCACCTGTTCTTTCAGTAATGCTTTTTATAATTTCTATTTTTTCCATTTTTTCCCTACTTTCCATAATTCAATTAATTATATTATATAAAAATAAATAATATGAAAAAAAATAAACAAATTAGTTTATTTTTTCTTAGATTTTTCAATTCTTATAATTCTATTTTTAAATTTTTTATTGTATAGTTTTTTTATAAGTTCATCTACATATTTATTATTTACATCAATAAATGTATATTTTTGTAATATTTGAATGTTTGTAAAATTTTCTTTTCTAATTTTAGTTGTTTCTTTTAAGTAGTCAAGTAGGGAACCCATTTTTAATCCATCCATTGAACCTATAGTTAAAAATACTCTAGTGTTATCTTTACTAACCATATCACGTCTATCTTTTTTAATTATTATCTCTTTATTAAAATCGGAACCTATGTTTTTATCAATCCAACATTTTAAGATACTTGCAGAAAATTTCATTAATTCATCTTTATTCATATCTCTTACATAGGGAATATAATTTTCATATTCTTTATTTTTAATTATTTCATTTATATTTGTCATAATTTTATTATATGTAGCTATTAGAACTTGATTTTTATCTGGTAATTCTTTTTTTACTATTTCGCATTTGGCAACTTTTTCTACATCATTTAAAAATTTAACTTCTTTCATAGTTACAAAACTAATAGCTTCTCCTTTTTTTCCAGCTCTACCAGTTCTACCAATTCTATGAATATAACTTTCTATATCTTGTGGTAGATTATAATTTATTACAACATCTATATTATCAACATGAATACCTCTTGCCGCAACATCTGTCGCAATTAAAAAATTAAAGTATCCTTTTTTAAATCTATCAAGTGTTTGTAATCTTATACTTTGGGCTATATCGCCATGCATAGCTTCAACATTATAATTTCTACTAGACATTTCATTTAATAACTTGTCAACATCACTTTTTTTCTGACAAAAAATTATTCCTAATTTTATATTTTTTGAATCAATAACTCTACATACTGCTTCAGCACGCATTTTTTCATTAACTAAATAATATGATTGACTTACATTTATAGATGTGTTACTTTTTTCTTGAATTTCTACACTTTTATAGTTTTCTTTCATATAATTTTTAGCAAGCGCTAAAATTTGTTTAGGCATTGTAGCTGAAAATAGTAGGACTTGTTTATCACTCTTTGTTTTATTAAATATTTCTTTAATGTCTTCTTCAAATCCCATATTTAGCATTTCATCTGCTTCATCTAAAACGAAAAACTCTAAATTATTCAATTTTAAAACTTTTCTTTTTATTAAATCAATAATTCTACCTGGAGTTCCGACTACGATATCTACACCTCTTTTTAAGGCTTTCATTTGCATATCAATACTTGATCCACCAAATACAGCTAATATATCAAAATTACTTGATTTATTTAAACTTTCAAATTCTTCACTTACTTGTAAGGCTAATTCCCTAGTAGGAACTAATATAATTGCTTTTACTAAGTTATCTTCAACATCAATTTTTGATAATATAGATGAAGCAAAGGCTAATGTTTTTCCGGTGCCTGTTTGTGAGTTACCAACAACATCATATCCTTCCATGATAAGGGGAATGATTTCACTTTGTATTTTACTAGGTTTTTCAAAACCTAATGTTTTAATAGATTTTAAAACTTTTTCATTTAATCCTAAATCTTCAAAATTTTTATAATTCATATATACCTCTAACTTTCTGACAACTAATTATAATATATATGGTAGTTTTATGCAACAAATATTAACCACTTTTCAAAAAAATAAAAATGTAGTATAATAATTTTATTATTATGAGGAGGTTTTTTATGCAGAAAAGTATGAAAAAAGATACTACTAATTTGATTGTTTCAATATTGTTTTTTATAGTAGGGGCTTTGTTATTTTCAAATTCAGCAGGTGTAGTTAAATTTATTACTTATATAGTAGGTGCATTATTTATAATTATCGGTTTTTCTAAAATTATTTCTTATTATGGAATGAGTAAAAAATTAGGAATTAGTAATAATACAGATATGGTTATTGGTATTGTTAGTATAGTAGTTGGTATTGTAATAATTTTTTGTTCATCAGCGATTGAATTTATAATAAGGTTAGTTATGGGAGGATGGATTTTATATTCAGGTATAATAAAACTTATTTATTCATTTAGCTTAAAAGAACTAAATACTACTTCTTGGGTATATGTTTTAGCTTTTTCGTTATTAATGATTATATGTGGATTATATATAATCTTAAAAAATAATTTAGTATTTACTACAATTGGTTTATTTTTAATGGTATATTCAATTATTGAAATTATACAGTATATAATACTTCCTAAAAATTTAAATCCTGATATTATAAAAAATAACAAATAAAAAACTATTAAAAATTTTTCTTAATAGTTTTTTTATTTTAAACAATATGATAATTTCCTGTTGAATATTGAGTAGAATTTAAACTTGTGTTACCAATTGTATTTACTATACTTTCTAGTTTAGAAACCCTTGATTCTAAGTTAGTTATTTGTCTTTGTAATTGATTCATTTGTTGTTCGGTGGTATTACTGCTTAAATTATCTGTCATTTGTGGTTGATAAAGATTATTTTGTGCTACTCCAGGTGCAACCATTTGTGGAAACATTGCTGGATTTACCATGTTAGGCATCATTTGTGGCATTTGTTGATATATTGGGTATGGTGCATAACCGCAATTTCTTTCTTTTTTCATTTTACACTCTCCTTTAATTATTCTAATTAATTATATGCTTTTATCATAAATGTGTGATATAATTAGTAAGAGTGTAGGTGATTTGATGCGACTTAGAAAAGTGAAATATGCTAGTGAAAAAATAGATGCTTCAAAGTATGTTATAAAAAATTATAAAGATTTTACAGGACATTTTAAAGATTTATTTAATAATAATAATCCAATATATATTGAAATTGGTATGGGAAAGGGAAATTTTATTATAAATAATGCTTTAAGAAATCCTAATATAAATTATATAGGAATAGAAAAATTTGATAGTGTTATGGTTAGGGCTATAGAAAAAATAGAAAATATTAATATACCAAATTTGAAATTCATTAAAATGGATGCGATTGATATTGATAATGTTTTTAAAAATGAAATTTCTAAAATATATTTAAATTTTTCTGATCCATGGCCTAAAAAAAGGCATACTAATAGAAGATTAACTAGTTTAATATTTTTAAAAAAATATGATAAAATCTTTAATGGTGAAAAAAATATAACAATGAAAACAGATAATAGAAAATTATTTGAATATTCTCTTATGTCATTTACAAATTATGACTATAAAATAAATGAGATAAGTCTTAATTTATATGAAGATGACATTAGTTTAAATATACAAACAGAATATGAGGAAAAATTTGTTTCAAAGGGTTTAATAATATATTTTGTAGATGTTGTAAAAAAATAATTTCAAAAAAACTTTATTTAATTTCATAACTTTGTTATACTTATGTAAGAGGGATTTATATGAAAAAAATAATTATATGTTTAATTTCTCTATTGATTTTTACAGGTTGTACTGTTGTAAGAATTGATACAGAAAATATTGATAATATAATAGATGTTGTATTGTCTAAAGATAATAAATTGTATAATAGAATTGGTAAAGGATATGAGTATTATGTTCCAAGGGGAGTATCTTATATAGATACTGTAGACTTAAATGACCGATTATACTCAAATGGATATTACTATTATTTATATATAGATATAATAAGTCAGTACAATAGAATTGATGTTAAATATGAAAAAAATGAAAATGCTTATTATTCTAGAGTAATTGACTTAAATGATAAAAAAGGTTATGTAGAAATCAATAAAGTAGATGATATGTATTTAATTGAGTTTATTTATAATTATGCGAAAATAGAAACATTAGTTAATGAAAAAGATATAAATGATGTCATTTTAAATTCGACATATATTTTATCAACAATAAAGTTTAATAATAATGTAATAAAATTAATGCTAAATAATGATTATTTTACAAATAAAGAAGAAAAGTATGATAAGTTTGCATCAAAGGTAGAAGTAACTGATAATATAGGATATTCGTCTACTGATAACGAAGATAACAAGGAATAGGTGATTTTAATGGGATTAATAGATAAATTTAAAAATATGTTTACTGAAGAGGTAGATGAAGATGATGTAGTAGTTGAAAAAAAACAACCATTATCTAGAACCAATATACAAAGTAATAAGATACAAAGTGTTAAAATAAATGAAACTCATGAAGATAGTTATAAAAGTGTAGAACCAGTTCAAGTGGTTAAACCAAGCACTACTCCAACAAGAGTAACACCAAAGTTTGATGATGAAATAAGTTTTCAAAAGGTTTCAGAACCAAAAATTATATCTAAAAGTGTAGAAACAAATTCTTTTACAAAGGTAGAGGAAAAGCCTGTTATGAAAAGAGAAGAAAAATTTGTTTTTCCTGTTTATTTTGAT
This sequence comes from uncultured Bacilli bacterium, assembly GCA_934130045.1. Taxonomy (GTDB): domain Bacteria; phylum Bacillota_I; class Bacilli_A; order RF39; family UBA660; genus CAJLIR01. Next base: position 9,398 of record CAKOXI010000019.1, read on the forward strand.
GATAAAGATTTTGAAAAAATTGAGGAAAAAAAACCAAAAGTTGAACCAAAAAAACAACCAGAAAAAAAAGAAAATTTGTATGGGACTAAAATTGAAAAGAAAGAACCACCTAAAGTTTTTAAACCAACACCTATTATTTCACCAATATATGGTGTGTTAGATAAAAACTATAATAAAGATGATATATCTTCTAAAAAAGTTGTTCATACAGAATATCGTAATCCTAATAAACCATTAACTATAGATGAGGTAAGACAAAAAGCATATGGTAATTTAGAAAGTGATATAGAAAATTCTCTTATTGCTAAATCATCAATTTTTATGGAGCCAGACAATAATGTTATGGAAAAGGAAGAAAGTAAAAATAATTTACTTACAGACTTAGTTGATGAAAATGAATATAGTAGTGTTGATGATTTTTTAAATTCACCAATTGAAGAATACAAAGCCAAACATACTACTGATACAAAATTAGATGATGATTTTGATTTGGATGATACTTTAAATAATTTGGAAAAATCTGTTAGTGAAATGAATGATAATAATTTGAAAAAAACAACTGATAAGTCGAATTCATTAGATGATATTTTAAATAGTGATGATAATGTACTTGAAGATTATATTATGAATAATAATACAAATAATGAAGAAACTAAAGATGATGAGGAAGATTTAACACAAAGTGATTTATTTAATTTAATTGATTCTATGTATGAGAAGGGTGATGAATAGTGGAAACATTATATGATATATTTCCAGTAATATTATTTGTTTTAGCGACTATATTATTAATAGTATTAATTATTTTATCTATAAAAATGATTATAACTTTAAAGAAAGTTGATCAAGTTGTTGATAATGTTAATACTAAAGTTGGTAAATTAGATGCTGCATTTTCTTTAGTTGATAGTATAACTGATGGTTTATCAATGATAAATGATAAAATTGTTAGCTTTATTGCTAATGGAATTAGGAATTTTTTTAAAAGAAAAAATAGAAAGGAAGAAGTTAAAGATGAAAAATAATGAATGTAAAAAGAAAAAAGGTTTAGGAAAATTTTTAGTAGGTGCTGGAATAGGAGCTACATTAGGAGTTTTATTTGCACCTAAAAAGGGTAGTGAAACAAGAAAAGAATTAAAAATTAAGATTGATGAATTAATAGAAAAATTAAAAAATGTTGATGCTGATGAAGTAAAAGAAGCTATTGAAGCAAAAATATTTGAAATTAAAAGTGAATTAGAAGATTTAGATAAAGAAAAAGTTTTAAAAATAGCTAAGAAAAAGGCAAATCAAATAAAAGACATGGCTGAAGAATTAGTTAATTATGCTGTAGAAAAAGGAACACCTGTTTTAGAGGATGCAGCTATTGCTGTAAAGGAAAAAGCAATTCAGGTAACTCGTGAAGTTTTAAAAAAGCTAGAAGGTAATGAAAAATAATAAAATAACAACTTCGATTTATTTTGAAGTTGTTTTTCTATTTACGGTTTATATACATGTCAATTTTAAATGATTTGAAAAAATTTTTTATTTATAGTATAATGAATATTATCGAGGTGAATATATGAAATTTATTGATTTTGTAAAGAAACACTTATTTTTATGTATAGCTTTATTAGTTATGATAATAATTTTGATTGTTGGAATTATATTTGTTAAAAAGGTATTTTTTTCAAGTAGTGGAAATGAATTTGGAAATAGAATTGATGATATAAATAGTTATCAAATTAGTGAAGATAATTATAGTAATATTGAAAATGAATTGAAAAGCGATGAAATTGTAAGTGATGTATCTCATAATTTAGTTGGTAGAAGACTTGATTTTATTATTACAGTTAATGATAAAGCGACAGTTCAGTTAGCTAAAGATTTAGGTGGGAAAATATTATCTAATTTTTCTGATGATATTAAAGGTTATTACGATATAGAATTAATGATTAAGAGTGAAAATAGTGAATCAACAGATTTTCCTATAATTGGTTATAAACATAAAACTAGTTCGGAATTTGTTTGGTAAAGAGTTGGGTGTTAGAAATGAAAAAAAAGAAATTTTTGTTAATTTTAATAACTATTATTTTAGTTGTTACAGCCTCTTTTACAATCTTTTTTGTTGTAAATAAAGAGGATAAAAATACTACTTTAACTATATTAGAAAAACAATGGATTGATAGTAATAAAAATACTCGTTTTGATTTTTCAATTGTTAAAGATATTCCAGGGTTTAGTTATGAAGGAGAAGGAATTTTTTTAGATTTTTTAGATAGCACTGAAAAAGTTACTGGTCTTGATTTTAATCGTATTTCTTCTAAATTAGGTTCCCAAATGACTACAGATTATGGTTTTAATATTGTTGATACTTTATCTCAAAATGATATTTTAATATATGAAGATAATTATGTAATTGTTTCAAATAAGGGTGTAAGGTATGAAAATTTAAGCCAGTTAGATGGACTTGTTATAGGTGCATTAAATAAAGAGGTAAGTACAATTGATTTTTATTTAAAGGGTGCTAATGTAACGTATAAAACTTGTGATGAAGTTCAAGGATTATTTGATGCTATTGAAAATGATCCTGAAAATAATATTGTTCCTGTTGTGGATGCTATTGTAATACCTAAAAATATTTATATAGATAGAGTAATAGAGTATAAAGATTTTGATATAAGTTATAATATTACTGAGATTTCAAAAAAATATGTTTTAACATTAGGAGACAATGAAAAATTAAACAATATTTTGAAGAAATATTATGAAAAATGGTCTATAGAAAATTTTGATACAAAATTTAGTGAACATTTACTAAATTTATATTATAAAAATAATAATATAGATGAAAAGAAAAAGGTTGAATTTAAAAGTAAAAGATATATATATGGATATGTAGATAATGCTCCATTTGATTTTGAAAATAGTGGAATTAATCGTTTATTGATAAATAAGTTTATTGATTTTTCAGGTATTGAAGTTGAATTTAAAAAATATAATTCTTATGATGATTTAATTAATGCATTTAATGAAAATAAAGTAGATTTCATGTTTAATAATTTAGCAAATACAGAATATAAAATGGATGTTTTTAATACAATTTCTATTTATGATGAAAATTTAGTTATAATTGCTAAAAATAGTAATGATGTTGTTATTAATTCTATTAATTCTTTGGCTAATAATCAAGTTAATACATTAGAAAATACAAAAATTGAAAGTTATTTTAAAACTCAAGATTTTTCTTATAATGCATATAAAAACGTAGAACAACTTATTAATAATAGTGGTGATAATGATTTATTAGTTGTAGATTATTACACTTATAAATATTATATTAATAATTATTTTAAAAACTATGAAATAAAATTGTTTTTTAATTTAACTAATGATTATGATTTTATTATTAGAGATATTAAAGAAAATGAGATTTTTGAAAATTTATTTAACTTTTATCTTTCATATACAAATGATAAAAAAATAGTATCTGATTATTATTATGAAGTAAGTAGTAACCCAATTAAAAATAATAATTCAAAAATAATATTAATTGTTTTAATACCAACAATATTGTTAATAGTATTGATATCTATATTTAAAATGATTAAAAGTAAAAAAAATCCACATAGTAATTTGAGTAAAGAAGATAAACTTCGTTATATAGATATGTTAACATCATTGAAAAATAGAAATTATTTAAATGATAATATTGAAAAATGGGATTCAAGTGAAGTATATCCACAATCTATTATAATTGCCGATTTAAATAATGTAGCATATATTAATGATAATTATGGACATAATGAAGGGGATTCTTTAATAAAAGAAGCTGCAAATATTTTAATAAAAAATCAAATTGCTAATTCTGAAATTATTCGTACAAATGGTAATGAGTTTTTAATTTATTTAGTAGGGTATGATGAAAAACAAATAGTATCATATGTTAAAAAATTAAATAAAGAATTTAAGGAGTTAGCACATGGATTTGGTGTAGCAACAGGTTATAGTATGATTAATGACGCTATTAAAACTATTGATGACGCAATTAATGAAGCAACACTAGAGATGAGAAATAATAAAGAGGAAGCAAATAATTAATTTGCTTCTTTTCAAAGGATGGTTATATGAAGAATAAATTAACTGAATTTTTTAAAAATTTATATAAAATAATTATGAAACCTGAAATGTTGGTTTTACCTGCAAATTTAGCCTTTTTTTTGGTCTTGTCAGTTATACCAATTATAGTTTTAATAGGTTTAATCGCATCAACTTTTTCTATATCTTTAGATTCAGTTATTGAATTTTTATCAATGAATCTTCCAAAACAAGTTGCCGAAATTATAACTACTTTTATAAGTGGTAAAGGAATAGATTTTAATGTAGGTTTTTTTACAATAGTTGCCTTTGTTTTAGCTTCAAATGGTCCACATTCAATAATAGTTACATCAAATACACTTTATAACTTTGAACAAGGAAACTATTTAAATAGGCGAATAAAAGCTTTAATTATGACAATACTATTAGTAGGATTATTTATTTTTATATTAGTGGTTTTAGCTTTTGGAAATATAATATTAAAAACTATTTTGGATATAGGAATTTTAAAAAATATATCTACATATATGTATTCCTTATTTGTTTATTTAAAATGGCCTATCGCGTTTTTCATTATTTTATTTAGTGTTAAACTTTTGTATACAATCGCACCTGATAAAAATATTTCTAGTAAATCAGTTAATAAAGGTGCCTTATTTACAACTTTAGGATGGGTTTTAACAACAGCTATTTATTCTTATTATGTTGCACATTTTTCTAAATATGACATTTTTTATGGAAGTTTATCAAACATAATCATATTGATGATGTATATATATATTCTTTCATATATATTAGTATTAGGTATTGCTATTAATAGTCAAACTTATGAAAAATTAAAAAAATAGTATAAATTTAAGACAATATATGATAATAATAATAGATACATATAATTACCGATATGTATTTAGATATAGACTTGCTGTACTCAATCTAGTTTAATTTGAACTAAAGAAGTATGCTTATGAGGTAAATTCTCCTTTTTACATTACGTAAACAGCCTATCTATGGATAGGTTGTTTTTTAAATTTGACTATTTTTTTATGCTAATGTATAATTATTGTGTTAATGAAAAGGTGATTTTATGAAAATAACAAGTGTTAATTTAGTGATTAGTGCAGTTAGAAGAAGTCAATATCCAACTGATAATTTACCTGAATATTTATTAGTTGGAAGATCAAATGTAGGTAAAAGTAGTTTTATAAATACTATAATAAGTAGAAAAAACTATGCTAGAACTTCATCTAATCCTGGTAAAACACAAACTATAAATTTTTATTTAGTAAATAACAGTTTTTATTTAGTTGATGCTCCTGGATATGGCTATGCGAATTTAAGTAAACAAAAACAAAAAAAATTTGGTTTAATGATGGAAGATTATTTAATTAATAGACCTAATTTGAAACAAGTTTTTATGCTTATTGATTTTAGAAATAAATTAAGTAATGATGATATCATGATGTATAATTTTTTAAAACACTATAAATTACCAGTAACTATTGTTGCAACAAAAACTGATAAGGTAGGAATAACTTTACAACAAAAACAAAGATCTCAATTATTAGAAGAACTAGAACTAGTTGTAGGTGATGATTTTGTTATGTTTTCAAATGTTACAAAACTAGGTAGAGATGAAATTGGAGAAAAAATAGAACGAACAATGTAATCGCAAATAATTTTTTATTTCATACAATAATTTAGGTGATTGTATGAAGTTGGTAATGTGCGATGATGAATTTTTAATTTATTTGGGTCATAATTATTTTAAAGATGTTGATTTATTTGATTTAGAATCTTTAGAAGTATATATGAATGAATTGTTTACAAAATTAAAAAAAATATATAATTTAAAATTAAATGGTTATTATATTATTGATATATATTTAGATGATAATTATGGAGCAATAATAAAGGTAAAGAATGAAAATTTAGAGTATTATGATTATTTTAAAGATCAAATAGATACTCAAATATCTATACATAGTGATTCTTTTTTTCTATATAAAATTAATGATTTATTTGAAGTAAAAAAATTTTTAAATAATAATTATGATATATATAGATATAATAATGAGTTATATATAAAGTTGAATGAAAAAATAAATGAAAATAAATTTGTTAATTTACTAGAATATTGTACAGAAATATGTTATGATATTGAAAATATTGTTAAAAAAAACAATTTGCTTTATTGTAATAAATAACTTATTAATATAAGTTTTTTTGATTGGAGGGTATTTATGAAAAAACCAGTTGTTGCTTTAGTTGGAAAACCAAATGTAGGAAAATCAACATTATTTAATTGTTTAGTTGGTAAAAAAATATCAATTATAGAAGATACTCCTGGTGTTACAAGAGATCGTTTGTATGGTACTGTTGAATTTGAAAATTATAAATTTCATTTAATAGATACTGGTGGATTAGATGCTTCTAAAGAAGCTTTTAATGATGAAATAAAGGTACAAGTATGTCTTGCAATAGATGAGGCCGATACTGTTGTTTTTGTAGTTGATGGAAAAGAAGGATTAACTGCAAATGATTATGTTGTAAGAGATATGCTTTTAAAATCTGGCAAGAGAACTATTGTTGCTATTAATAAGACTGATAGTAAGTTATTTTTAGAGCATCAATATGATTTTTACGAATTAGGTTTTGATGATTATGTAAAAATTAGTGGAGAACAAAATAGTGGTATTTTTGAATTATTAGACAAAATTACTGAGAATTTTAATGAAATAAAAGATGAAGAATATAAAGATAGTGTTATAAAATTTTCAGTCATTGGTAGACCGAATGTAGGTAAAAGTAGTTTAGTTAATGCAATTTTAAATGAAGATAGAGTTATTGTTAGTAATGAGGCTGGAACAACAAGAGATGCTATTGACACTGTTTTTTCATATCATGGTGAAGAATTTGTTGTAATTGATACAGCAGGAATGAGAAAAAAAGGTAAAGTATATGAAAAAATAGAAAAATATAGCTTATTAAGAAGTATGAAAGCTATTGATAGATCCGATGTTTGTTTAATTGTTATAAATGCTTTAGAAGGCATTATTGAACATGATAAGCATATAGCAGGTTATGCTCTAGAGGCTGGAAAAGCTGTTATTATTGTTGTTAATAAATGGGATGTTATTGAAAATAAGGATGAAAATATGAAAAAGTTTATAAAAGATATTCGTGCTAATTTTCAATTTATGCCTTATGCACCAATTGTATTTTTATCAGCTCTTACTAAAAAAAGAATTCATACTTTAATGCCTGAGGTTATAAAAGTATATAATAATAGTAAAAGAGAAATTAAGACAAATGTTTTAAATGATGTAATTAATGATGCATATGCTTTAAATTTACCACCATCTTATAAAGGAAAGAGATTAAAAATATATTTTTCTACTCAAGTTAGTACATGTCCACCAACATTTAATATTCAAGTAAATAGTAAGGGATTAGTACATTTCTCTTATGAGAGATATTTGGAAAATAAAATTCGTGAATCATTTGATTTTGAAGGAACACCGATTATTATTCAATTTAAAAATAAAGGGGAACAAGAATTATAATATTAACCTAAAATAAACAAAAACATATACTACATTAGGAGGAGAGTATATGTTTAATTTTTCTGATAAATTTTTTAATAAAATAGAGAAAAAAACCAATGTAGGAAAGGATACTATATTAGAGTTAGCTAAAAAATTACAACAAAATGATTTAAAAAATGAAGCAACATTAAGGGAAGTTATTCAAGAACTTGGTTCATTAACTGGAAAAGAAGTATCTAAGGAAAAGGAAAATAAGATTATCGAAGCTGTTGTTAATGATAAAGTACCAAAAGATATAGATAAGTTTTTTTAATACTTGACAATAAAAAAATTTTGTATTAAAATACCTCTTGCAAATAGGGGGATTTTATATGAAAAATACAAATAACATAGATGATAATTTCTTTAAAAAATATGATAAAATAAAATCTTTAAATAATAAAAAAAATATTAATGATTCCAATACTATTCATAAAATACCAATATTTATTACTGATATTAGTAATGCACATTATTTGAGTAGTGATAACTTAAATAAAAATTTATTTTGTCAAAATTATATTTTTGCAACAATTGTAAATAATGATTGTGTTAGAGAAATTGTTACTGGAAAGATTTTTCCGATATATAACTTATATAATAATAGTTATAATTGTGATGAATATAGGGTAAAAGAAAATAGTTTATGTTTAAATAATAAAAATGTTAATAGAAAATTTGCTATAAGTATCAACAATTTATTAATTGAAGATAAGTTTGAATTAGAACAATTAAAGAATTATTTAACATTTACTAAAGATGCAGTTTATAAATATTTAAATTGTGTTAGTATTCCACCAAAATTTAAAGTTAAAATTAGATAATTTATATTTAAACTAATATTAAACTAATATTTTTATTAGTTTTTTTTGTTATGAAAAAGGATTTATAAGATAAAAACATTATTATATAAATGAGGTGATAATGTGAATTATTTTTTTAAATATAAAAACAAAATAATTATATCTTTATTGGTAATTTTATTTTTAATTACTATAGTATGTATTTATTTTATTTTTAATAAGCATGATATTAAAACAGATGATTTACTATATGAAAATGTAGAATTTAGCGATTCCGTTTTAGAGGATAATAATATTTTAAAATTTAATATTAAGGGGGCAGTTGTTAATCCAGGTGTATATGAATTTAAGGAGGGTGAAAGAGTAATTGATGCGATTAATAAAAGTGGTGGATTACTTGAAAATGCCGATACATCTGTTATAAATTTAAGTAAAAATTTATTTGATGAAATGGTAATTAGAATTTATACCATTGAAGAAATTAATAATATGCAGAAACAAAATGTTGTTATTGAGTATGTAATAGAGGAATGTAATTGTCCTGAATTAAGTAATGATGCATGTATTAATAATAGTGATAATGCAAAGAATAAAATATCCATTAATACAGCAAGTATTAGTGAACTACAAACATTAGATGGAATTGGTAAATCTAAAGCAGAAGCAATAGTTAAATATAGGGAAGAAAATGGTAATTTCTTAAGTATTGAAGATATTATGAAAGTATCGGGAATAGGACAGGCTGCTTTTGATAAAATTAAAGAAAATATTAGCGTCTAAATTATTTTATGCGGTTTTAGTTGTATTTACATTTATATATGTAATATGTAGTAATAAAAATTATAAAATTTCCAAATATAATGGCTCTGAAACAGAAATTACTGGCATAATAAATTCAATAAAGGTAACTGATAATAAGATTAGTATTGAATTAATAGCTCGTGAAAAAGTATTAGTAAATTATTATGTAAAAGATGAAATTGATATTAATTTTATAAATGATTATTCATTGGGAAATAAAATTAAAGTTACTGGTTGCTTTAAAATACCAAATAAAAATACTGTTTTTAATTTATTTAATTATAGAAATTATTTAAAAAGTAAAAAGATTTATTGGATTTTTGAGGCTAATAATTTAAAAAATATAAATACAAATATTTCTATAAATTATAAATTAAAAAACACTATCATAAATAAAATAAATAAATCAAAAAATAGTGATTATTTGTATACATTTATTTTAGGAAATACTACTTTTTTAGATGAACAAGTAAAGCAAAGTTATCAAGGTAATGGAATAAGTCATTTATTTAGTATATCAGGTATGCATATTACTTTATTTACATCAATTATATTATTTATTTTAAGTAGAGTAGTTAAAATAGAATTTATAAATTATTTAATTGTAATTATTTTTTTGATTTTTTATTCATTTTTAACTAATTTTACTCCTTCAATAATTCGCACAGTTTTTTTATTCATTATGTGCTATATAAATAAAAAATTTAATTTCAATATAAAAACATATCAATTATTAATTATAATAAGTTGTCTATTTTTAATATATAATCCTTATTATATTTATGATTTAGGTTTTTTATTTAGTTTTATTGTTACTTTCTACTTAATTATTTTTAGTGATTTAATAAATAACTATAAAAATTATTTTGCTAAATTATTTATGACATCATTAATTTCATTTTTAGCAGGATTACCTATAGTTATTAATAATTTTTTTAATATAAATATTTTATCAATATTTTTAAATATAATATTTGTAAGTTTTGTATCTATAATAGTTTTTCCTTTAAGTTTGTTGACTTTTATTTTTGAATTTTTATCACCAATATTAACTTTTTTTATATCTATTTTAGAGGGATTATCATTATTATTTAGTAAAATAAAAATATTTAATATTTCATTAAGTAAT
>CAKOXI010000020.1 GCA_934130045.1 uncultured Bacilli bacterium
TAAAACTCCATTAAGCCTTTAAATATAAGGGATTTGGAGTTTTTTCTGTTCAACAACTGTCAAAGTCAGGATTATAGTAACAAATTATTACTTTGTCAAGCATTTTACTGTATTTTCTTATAATAATAGTTCCATTATTTAATTTTTTTGACAAAAATTTATAATTTCATTTAGAATTTCACTAAATTTTAATCCATTTGATGCTTTAAGTAATATACAATCACCATTTTTAATAATTTCTTTTAAAATATTAATAGCTTCTAAATTATTTTCAAAACAATATAAGTTTTTACTATTAAATCCTAATTCTAATGCTTTGTTTCCTATATTTTTTGCTTCAAGACCCACAGTTATTAAAATATCAATATTATTCTTTACAACATAATTTCCAACTTCTTCATGAAGTTCTTTAGAGAAATACCCTAATTCTAACATACTACCTAGTACGGCAATTTTTCTATTTTTTTGTTGTTTTAAAATATCTAAACTTGATTTCATTGAGTCAAGACTAGCATTATATACTCCATTAATTATTTTTATATTATTTTTTAATTCAATTATTTCTAATCTGTTTGCTGTTAATTCAAAATTTTTAATTCCTTCTACTATATTCATAGTTTCCACATTTAATAATTTACCAACAGCAAAGGCAATTAAACTATTATATATAAAATGTTTACCTGGTAAATTACAAATTATACTTACCTTTTCACCTTTATATAGGATATTAAATTTTGAGTAATTTTCATAAGTTTCTATATCCGTAGCTACAAAATCACTATCATTATCAATTCCAATAGTTATTATGTTTTGATTTTTATTTTTTAGATAATATTCGTGCAATAAATCATTATCATTATTAATTATAAGCTTTCCATTACAATCCATTCCATCAAGTATTTCAAGTTTTGCCTTCAAAATATTTTCTCTACTGCCTAATTCACCTATATGAGCTGTTCCCACATTTGTAATTACACCTATATTTGGTTTAGTAATTTTTGATAAATATGATATTTCTTTTAAATGATTCATACCCATTTCAATAACAGCAGCTTGTTCATCATTTAATTTAGTTATAGTTAGGGGTAGACCAATATTATTATTATAATTATTTTCTGTTTTTAACGTAGTATACTTCTCTTTAACAACACTATATATTATATCTCTTGTGCTAGTTTTTCCAACACTACCAGTTACACCAATAAAAATAGCTTTTGATTGATTTCTAATATAAGAGGAAATATTTTTTAATGCTTCTATAGTATTATCAACTAATACAATTGGAACTGTAGCCATTTCTTTTGATTTAAAATATTTTTTTTCTAGAATAACACAATTGGCACCATTACTTATTGCGTCTTTATAAAATTCTGTCCCATTATAGTTATCACCTTTTATACCAATAAATGTATCACCTTTATTAATATTTCTTGTATCCTTAACCAAGTTACAACAAACTATATCAGGATTTCCACAAATAAGTTCTCCATTACATAATTCTACTATTTTTTTTACACTCAATTTCATATTAGTCCCCCAAAACAAAAATATAATATCATAAAAATATATGTTAGTAAATCGTAAATTTGCAAAAATATTAAATATATATTATAATTTAATGAAAGAGGTGAAAGTATGAATAATAATATAACTCAAACTGAAATTATATCTATTATATCTTTATTAAATGAGGAATTTTATAAATTATATTATACTCATACAATAGATATACTAAACAAAGCTAATATTCATATTGATGATTATTCTAAGCTTAATATGCATGATCCATATTTATATTATTTAAATGGTCACTGTCCATCTTACTCAAGAATTTTGTGTGAAATTTTTAAAGATAAGGCAAATATAGTAGTATATTATAACGAAGGGCATGTTGTTACAAAAATAGATGATCATTTTTATGATGTTAGGGGTCAGGTCGATGATTTAATTGATGAAACATTTCTACCAATTAATAAACCTGAGGATTCAGTGTATGTAGATTTATCATTTGGAATAAAAGATAGTTTAGAAAAACCAATTGAAAATGATTTAATCTCTATCGGAAAGACAGAATTAAATAGAATGCAAGAATTTAAAGATAATCGCAAAAAATAATATAGAAAATTTTTCTATATTATTTTTTATTGTTCCTAATAACTTCCATACCACCCATATATGGTTGTAAGGCTTTTGGAATTCTAATACTTCCATCTTCATTGTAGTTATTTTCAATTACTGCAATCATTCCTCTAGGTGTAGCTAATACTGTATTATTTAAAGTATTAACATACGAATTTCCATTATTTGTTTTCATACGAATTCCAAGTCGTCTAGCTTGTGCATCACCTAGTGTTGAACAAGATCCCACTTCAAAATATTTTTGTTGTCTTGGACTCCATGCTTCAACATCACAAGATTTAACCTTTAGATCAGCTAAATCACCACTACAACATTCAAGAGTTCTAACAGGAACATCTAAACTTCTAAAAAATTCTACAGTAAACTGCCACATTTTATTGTACCAATCCATTGATTCTTCTGCTTTACATAATACAACCATTTCTTGTTTTTCAAATTGATGAACTCTATAAAGTCCTCTTTCTTCTATACCATGTGCACCTACTTCTTTTCTAAAACATGGAGAATATGAAGTCATTGTGATTGGTAAATCACTTTCTTTTATTATTTGACCTTGGAATTTACCTATCATAGAATGTTCACTAGTACCGATTAAAAATAAATCTTCACCTTCAATTTTATACATCATGGCATCCATTTCTTCAAAAGACATTACTCCACTTACGACATCACTTCTAATCATGAATGGTGGTACACAATAAGTAAAACCTTTATCAATCATAAAGTCTCTTGCATAAGATAGCATAGCTGAATGAAGTCTAGCTATATCACCCATTAAGTAATAAAAACCATTTCCACTAGTTCTTGCAGCACTAATTTTATCTAACCCATTTAATGACTCAATTATATCAGCATGATATGGTATTTCATAGTCAGGAACAACTGGTTCACCAAATTTTTCAATTTCAACATTTTTACTATCATCCTCACCAATTGGTACACTATCATCAATAATATTTGGAATAACCATCATACGATTTTTTATTTCTTCTTCTAAATTTTTTTCTTTTAATTCTAAATCAGCAATTTCTTTATTATATTCACTAATTTCTTCTTTTATTTTTAATGCTTCATCTTTTTTACCATCACGCATTAGGGAACCTATCAATTCACTTTTTTGATTTTTTAAATTTCTTAAATTATCTCCCTTTAATTTTGATTGTCTATATTCTTTATCTAACTCATATACTTCTTCAACTAATGGTATCTTTTTATCTTGAAATTTTTTCTTGATATTATTTATTACTAATTCTTTGTTTTCTCTTATTAATTTTATATCTATCATATTATTTACCCTTGTACTAATTCTTTATAACGAGTACCCTTCTCTTCAAAATTTTTAAATTGATTATAACTTGCAGCAGCAGGCGACATTAAACAAATCATACCCTTTTTGGTTACTTGTTTTGCTATATTAACCGCATCAGTCAAATTTTCTGCTTTATAAACATTTTTATTTTTTATTTCATTGCCTATTTTATATCCAGTTTCAGGCATACATATTAAATTTTCTACATTTGAATTTTTTAAGTATTCAATAAAGTTTTCGTAATGAATTCCTCTATCCATTCCACCAAAAATTAATGTATTTACTATTCCCAAACTTTCTATAGCATTTATTGTTGCCTCAGGAATTGTTGCGATTGAATCGTTATAATATGTTACACCTTCATAAGTACCAACTGGTTCTAATCTATGTTCTAATGGAGTAAATTCATTAATACTTTTACTAGCAATTTTATTGTTAAGACCTAATATTTGTACTACTACTAAAACAGCCATTATATTATATAAATTATGCCTACCTATTAAATTTCTCTCATCATTTACATTATAAATAGGTTTATTTTTAAAATATATATAATTATCATCACAATAAATTGTATTAAAATCTTGTTTAGTAGTTGCAAATTTATATCCAATTAATTGTGAATAATATCTTTTCTCATTTATTTTATTTACTAAGTTTTGATTATCTAGACAATAGATACTATAATCTATTCTACTTTGATAATCAAACATATGCATTTTACATTCATGATAATGTTCTATAGAGCCAGCTTTATCTAGATGATCTTCAAATAAGTTTAGTATTATTCCTATATGTGGTGAAGTTTTTAAAAATTCTAATTGATGACTAGACATTTCTATAATTACTTTAGTATTTATTCTTATATCATCAACAAAATCAAAAACTGGTATACCAATATTTCCTAATAACAATGTATCAATATTTTGATCCTTTAGAACTTTATATAACAAACTAGATGTTGTACTTTTTCCCTTTGTACCTGTTACTCCAATAATTTGTTCTTTATAATTTTCTAACACTAATTCAATTTGTGATGTTATTTTATCTTGAAATCTAGATATATCTATATCTTTTAACGATATTCCAGGAGTTTTTATTATTACATCATAATCCTTTAAATTATTTAAATAATTATATCCTAAATTAAATCTCAAACTAATATCTCCACGTAAAAATTCATTTTCTTCAATTAAATTTTCATTTTGATCATGAATAAATAATTTAAAATTAGGATTATGTTTTTTTATATAATTGAATGTTGATTTACCTTCTTTTCCAAAACCTAATATACAAACCTTTTTTCCACTAAGAAAATCCATTATTTTACTGTTCATTTAATTCCTCCATAACTAATTTATTAAAATATTCATCTAAATTATTCTCTTTATTATACTCATTTAAAATATCATCATTGTATTCTTTTAAACCAATTGAAGAAGTATAATACTTTAATAATTTAGGTAATTCTTTTTTTTCATTTTGATATTTATTAATAATTTTATTAACACAATAATTAACTTCTTTGATTGTTCCAACACATTCAAATGGTTTATTTATATTTACACCAATTAAACCTTTAAAGTCATCTAATAAATTTTCTTTATCTAATAAATTTTCTTCAAAAATATTATTTATTTCTTCAAACGATAAAAATGTAGATAAAGTTATATATGCGAATAAACACTTTGAACAATTTAAACACCAATCCCAATTATCTTGTTTACTACCTAAATTACAACTTTTAAATATTTTGTGAAACCTTTTTAATTTAGAAAATATGTATGCGATTTGAAGTTCTGTAAGTGGTCTTAATAAACTCATATATTTAATACTAGATGAAAAATATTTTTGTGTATATTTATAAAAATCTTGTTCAAATTCAAAACTTTTTGAATATTGATGATTAACCATCTGTCCCTTTACATATGTTTCGTTAGCACTTGCCTCATTTGATAATATTATATTTTTTTTCATCGATAAATAAGCCACTAAATATGAAATAAACGCTATAAGTGCACTTATCGGTGTATGCCCGTTTAAATACCCCTCACTATTTAATTTAATTAATTTTTTCTTATCAAAAATTCTTTTTACACAGTATAAATCTTCATCTTTATAACCTGCTACTTTAGCGCAATCTATCATAGTTTGTTTAGGATTCAATAAAAAGCAGGCATTATCACTCTCGTTTTTTAATACATCTAAGCTAACACAAGAATCTTTTCCACCACCAATAGCAATTAAATTACCTTTAGATTCAAATTCAATTTTATAATCATTATTTTCATTAATACAGCTAGGAAATATGAATGAAAATAAATCATTATCTATATTGATATCATTTCTATATAAAAATTCTGCTAGACCATTTTTAAATAATTTTTTAAACCATTTCTGTTGAAAATCATCTAAATAACCACACTTTATTATATATTTTTCAGGACATACACATTTATAATAACTTATTGATTCTACGAGTCCTATATTAAAAGCTAATTTTTTTAAAAATTCATTATCAATATTTTTTCTTTTTATAATATTTTTAGGAATTATTATTTTACTATTAAATGTATCTAATTTTGGTATTATAAATTTATAATTTATTTCATAGACAGATTCTTTAATGTCAATTTGATAGCTATCATATATAAACTCTAAATATTTTTTTCTATATTCCAAAAATTTTTTATTCATAAACTCTCCTTTCTACAATAAAAGACTATTTATAGGAGCAAAATTATGCGGTACCATCCTACTAATAGTCTTAATTTAATATAACGGTGTTACCCGGAAATGTTTACATTTCTCTTAGGAGTAGATTTCATAAATATCATTTATTAGTTCGCATCAACCACTAACTTTCTTTAAAACTCTATTTATTACTTATCTCCCGCATCGATTTATATAATATATATTACCACCAAAATATAAAAATAACAATATATTTATAATATTTTATTCTAATATTATTTTTTGTTTACATGTTAATAATTAAGCATACAATTTTTATTTTGTGTTCACAATATAAATGGTGATTGATATGAAGAAAAAAAAGATTGATATAGTATTATTAATACTTTTAATTATTTTTTCTTTTATCAGTATTATAACAATATTTAGTGCCCAAAATATTTTGCCGGATTATTTAAAACATATTTATATAAAGCAAATATTATGGTATATTTTAGGCTTTTTAACAATATCTGTAATTATTAAAATTAAGATAAATTGGATTTATGATAATATATTTTGGTTTTATGTTGTAGGAAATATTTTATTAGTCTTACTCTTATTTTTTGGTGAATCTGTTAATGGGGCAAAATGTTGGTTTAAAATTTACGGATTAGGTTCTTTTCAACCAAGTGAATTTATGAAAATAATCTTAATTATATATATTGCTAAAATGATTGATAAATTTCATAAAGATTTTGATAATCCTACTTTTTTTGATGAATTCAAATTTTTAATTAAAGCTTTTATTATATTAGCAATACCTAGTTTTTTGACATTTTTAGAACCAGATACTGGTAATGTTATTATTTATTTTTTAATTTTATTTATAATGCTATTTATTGGTGGTATAAGGTATCAGTGGTTTCTAATATTTTTTATTTTAGTTTTAGCTATTTTAGGTAGTATTATTTACCTATATTATTTTAATATTGATTTATTTAAAACAATATTAGGTGATGACTTTTTTCTTAGAATAAATAGAATTCTTGATTGGTCAAAAAAAGATGGATATCAATTAAATAAAAGTTTAATATCTATTGGCAGTGCAGGAATATTAGGATATGGAATAAATAATACTCCATTATATTTTCCAGAAGCACAAACTGATTTTATTTTTGGTGTATTTGCTAGTACTTTTGGATATATTGGTTCATTTATTTTATTATTTTTAATTGCGATATTTGATATAAAAATAATTAATATAGCAAAAAACACCAAATCTAAAATAAATAAATATTTTATTTCTGGTGTTTTGGGAATGCTACTTTTTCAACAATTTCAAAATATTGCTATGACATTTGGTTTAATGCCAATCACTGGTATTACATTGCCATTTATAAGTTACGGTGGATCTAGTTTAGTATTATTTATGATAATGATTGGCTTAATTTTAAATATAACTCGTAATGATTATAATTAATTTAAAATATTATGAGTGGCATTTCTTTTTGCGCATTCCTCTTTTGTTTCATAAAGATAATTACCATTATCATAGTTAATGTAAAAAGAATATGAGGCAGATTCTAAGGTATGTCCATTTGAATCTGTAATTGGCTCAACTAGTTTTCCATCATTAACTAAAACATCTAATCTTATACAATAACTTTGTTCTTTTTCTAAACCAGATTCATCAATATATTGGCTTGCAGCTGCATAAATTATTTTATTTAATGCTTCATCCAAATCTTTTCTTGAATCCTTTATTTGATTTATAATGGGTGAAAAAGCAATTAAGGCTACAGCCGCTAAAATAACAATTACTCCTAATAGTTCTGCTAGAGTAAATCCATTTTTTTTCATCATATCATCTACTTTCTATAACAATGATATCATTTTTTATTTTTTAATTCAAGAAAAAAACAACTACTATTCTTCAGTTGTTTTTATTACTTCTTTATTTTTGTATGTTCCACATTTAGCGCATACTCTATGTGGTCTAACTGGTTCACCACATTTAGGGCATTTTACTGTTGCGTTTTCTACAATTTTGTAATGTGTACGACGTTTTCTTCCACGTGTTTTACTTACTTTTCTAAATGGTACAGCCATTTTAACACCTCTTTCTTATAATAAGTCTTTCAATTTAGCTAACTCTGGATTTATATTTTTTTCTTCCTCGGTTACTAATTTCCATCCATCACCTTCTAATTTTTCTCTTGAAGCATCTGGATGAACAACTTTCATGGGAATTTCCATTAATATATTTTCCCATACAATTGGCAAAATATCAATAGTATTTTCACATTTTTTTACTTTTTTTTCGATTTCTTCTGAATTTTCTGATAAAATTTCTTCTATATCAATATTAAAAGGATAATCAACAGGTTTTAATGTTATAGCACAAGGTAAAATCATTTTTCCTTTTATATTTAACGTTAATTTGTAATCATCAAGACTTGTTTTAGTCAAATTACCTTTTATTAAAACTGGTTTTAAATCTAGCATATCTGCATTTTTTATATCTAAATCATCAAAAGTAATTTTTTCATCTATTTCTATTATGTTTTCAATTGAATTTTTTAGTCTAGTAATATCTATATTCATTTTATCCCTTTCTTTCACTAAATATTATATAATAAAATGATTATGTTATCAACTAATTTTAGTTTACATTAATATCTTCATTGTAAAATAAAATTTTCTATGTTAATATTATTATGGTGATTTTATGGAAATAGTTGGTATCATTTGTGAATATAATCCATTTCATAATGGACATATATATCATATAAAAAAAATTAAAAAATTATATCCCGAATCTTTAATTATTTTAGTTATGAGTGGAAATTTTTTACAACGTGGTGAAGCTAGTTTAATAAATAAATGGGATAAGACAAAAATTGCTTTAAAATTTGGAGTTAATTTAGTTGTAGAATTACCATTTCATTTTGCAACTCAAGCTGCAGACATATTTGCTAGAGGAGCAATTAAAATATTAAATGAACTTGGTGTTACAAAAATTGTCTTTGGAACAGAATGTAACGATATTTCCTATTTAACCGAAGTTGCTAAATTGCAACTTTATAATCCCGATTATCAATTAAAAGTAAAAGAATTTCTAGATACAGGTGTTAATTACCCTACTGCGCTTTCTAGGGCTATTAGGTTTTTTAATTTAAAAAATGTAACTAAACCTAATGATATTTTAGGATTAGCCTACATCAAAGAAATCTTACTTCAAAATCCTAATATAGAACCTGTTTCAATTAAAAGAACGACTGACTATCATTCAAAAATATTAAATCATAAAATGGCTAGTGCTACTAGTATTAGAATTGCTTTAGATAATTATATTGATATAACACCATATGTTCCTAAAATTACACTTAAATATTTAAATAGTGAAATGCGCTTAGAAAAATTTTTTCCTTTACTAAGATATAAAATAATATCAGAAATTGATAGTTTAGATCGATATCAAACTGTTGATGAAGGAATAGAAAATAAAATTAAAAAAGAAATCTATAAATGTATTAATGTACAAGACTTAGTTGAAAGACTAAAATGTAGAAGATATACTCAAAATAGAATTCAAAGAATGCTTATTCATATATTATGTGGATTTACAAAAGAGGAAGCTTTAAAATATAGTAATATATATTATATAAGAATTTTAGGATTTGACATTCCTGGTAGAGAATATTTAAATAAAATTAAAAAAGATTTAAAACTAAAACTTATTAGTAATTATTCTTCTAGTAAGGGAATGTTAGATTTAGAATATAGAGTAAACGCAATATATGCTAGTGTATTAGATGATACAAAAAAATTTGAATTAACATCATTAGAACTTAAAAGTACACCTATTATAAAAAAAATAATTGTTGATAATATTAAAGACACCTAATTTGATGTCTTTATTTTTTTATAATTTTCAATTAAATGTGAAATATCAGCACAACTCATAAAACACAAAACTGAATCCTCATATTTTAATAACTTTGAAATTGTATCATCTGTTAATAATTCTGCATTTTTTATCTCTTTTATTATAATACTTGAATTAACATTAGGGTAATCAGCTTGATTTTCCCTATTACATTCTATTGGTGTTATATAAACCTTATCTGCATATCTTAATGATTTAACAAAATCATCCTTTAAAGCAATGGTTCTAGAATAAGTATTTGGTTTAAAAATAGCTACCAATTTTTTATTAGGATATTTTTGCCTGCAGGAATCAAGTGTTACTTTTATTTCGGTTGGATGATGTGCATAATCATCAATTATAACATTATTATCTATTTCTTCTACATTAAATCGTCTTTTAGCATTTTTGAAATTTTTTAAAATTTTGAACACTAAATATGGCTCTATTTTTTGTTCGATAGATATTCCTATACAAGCTAAAGCATTTAAAACCATATGATTTCCATATAATGGCAATTCAAAATGTCCATAAAAATTGTTTTTATATATACAATCAAAACTAATTCCTTCTATAGTTTTATTTATATTTTGAGCATATATGTCATTGTTCTTATTAAATCCATAATAAATTATTTCTTTATCTGTTTTAATTTTTCTAATATTTTCATCATCACCACAAGCAAAAATTTTATTAGTTGTTTTATTTAAAAATTCACCAAATGTATTTATAATATCATCTATATCTTTATAACATTCTGTATGTTCTAGTTCAATATTAGTAATTACTGTATATGTAGGATAATAAGCTAAAAAATTTTTATTATATTCACATGACTCAATAACAAATAAATTATTTTTTAAATCAACAAATCCTGTACCATCGCCAATAAAGTAATTGCAGCCAATTGTATTTTTTAACACATTGCTTATAAGAGTTGATGTAGTAGTTTTTCCATGTGTACCACAAACCGCGATTGTCGTAAATTTTTTAGTAATACTGCCTAATAATTCATTATATTTCTGAAATTTTAAACCAAGATTTTCACATTTTTTAATTTCTTTATGATTTAAGGGAATGGCAGATGATGCTGATACTATAAAATCATTTGTTGGTACATAATCACTATTATTATAGATTTTTATATTTCTTTTTATTAATCCTTCTTCTGTAAACTTATATTCTTTTTTATCATCATATCCTACTACTTCATTTCCCATATCATATAAAATTTGCGCTAATGTACTCATACCAGCACCTTTAATACCTATTAAATAATATTTCATACATAATCTCTCCTTTATACAATTTTATAAATAATAATTTAAGTTTTCTATATAAAACATTTTCTTTAATTAAGTAAAGAAATATATTAATTAATAAACTATAAATCATAACTATTTATTAAAAATTTTTTCAATTTATTTTATTAAAAGAATATAACCAAATGATAAGTGATAATTCATTAACCATATAAAATACTAAAGTTTATTTCTCTATTTCAATATATTAAAACATTATCTATAATATATATTAAAAATTTTAAAGAATATTCTAATATTTCACATAATATAAAACTTTAATTGTTTTATTTTCACATAAGAAAGGTGCAAATAACTATTATCAAGTAATTATATCTTAGTTATTTATTAAATGAATTAGCAACTTTTTTATTTACTGATTTTTTTAACATAAGAAGTTCTACTACTTACAACATATAGTATAACATCATTTTAATAAATTTGATATCTGTATATAAAAAATTTTTATTTCATATAATTATATGAGGTGTATTAATGACAATTATTAATAATAATACAGTAGTTATCTATAATAGTGATGAACTAAAAAAAGTGCTTGAAGAAGAAAATAATTATACAACTATTTATTTTGGGAATGATATAACTCTTACAACTGGTATTAGTATCTCAAGCAGTAAAACTAGCGTTATTATAGATGGTGCTTATGATGGCGTACTCCATACATTTACAGATAAAAAAAGTGCTTCAACAAGTGATACAATTATGATTAAATCTCCACTTATTAAAAATGTTATTGTTCAAAATATGAATGTTACTGGTTATAATTATTATGGTGTTATTTGTGTAACAGAAACTAATTTATATAAAGATACTGTTGTAGAATATAATAATGTAACTTACAAGGGACCACAAATAAGTTTCCATCCGTATGGTTTAACAAGATTTATAAATTGTGAAATTACAATAGAAGATAATTATAATGTTGGTAATGAAGTTGCAGAATGCAATAAAATCGAAATCGGTGGAATAACAAATATAACGCATAAATCCACTGCTAATTCTTCATTCTGGTTTCGTAATTCCGATCCTTCATTTACAATTTTAGCTTCATCTACTGTAAATTTTACTAGTGAAAAAAGAGAATTAATATATGGAGTAACCAATTTAACATTTAACATTTTAAAAAATGCGAATTTTCACGTTACAGCCTATAATGGATTAAGTTATGGAAATTACGGAACAGGAAATACTACTATTGGAGAAAATGCCCTATTTACATTGAAACAAACAAATCGTAATGGTGGCTATTCCACTTGGTATAGTTATGGAACTATTAACTTAGCTGAAAATTCAAGTTTGAATATAATTAATAATTATCCTAATATTTCTTCTAATAATTACAATATCTATTTTTCTGGAGATAATGCCGGACTTATTTTAAACAATCCAAAAAAAGTAGCGTTATATAATAGTAGCGCAAACATAATATATTCAAGTAGCACAATTCCCTTTGAATTTAATTTTAACAGATTAAATTTGTTTAATGACGCTATCGATTTACAAAATGAAATTACAAATGATACTCTACCTACTTATGCTTGGTATAAAGATAATATTTCTAACATAAAAGGTACTTTTTCTAATTCAAAAACAACTATTACAAGTCATAATTATAGTGAAGAAGAATTACGTAATGTTCCTAGTTTAGACAATTTTATTTTTGTAAACAAAAAAATCTTTTCAATAGGCGACTTTCAAATTCATATGAATGCTTTAACTGATAAAGATACCCAAATTAAAGGTATTACTGACCCACTTTCTTCAATTTTAATTAAATATAATGATGTCAGTACTGTTGTAATTGCTGATGATAAAGGAGCATTCACTTATACATATACAACAGAACTACCAATAGGTACAAATATAACACTTATAGCAAAAAAAATAAATGAACCCATTTATCACACTAAAAGTATTCAAATTGTATATAGTGGCGAACTTATTTTAGATAGTGCTTCAAAAGTAGTAAATTTTACATTTGAACCAATAAGTACAAATCCAATTTTATGTCCTAGAAAAAATAATTTAATAATTACTGTTATTGATTCAAGAGTAGCTAGTTCTAATTGGAAATTATATGCATCAATAGATAGTGATTTAATATCCGATACTGGAGTTACTTTAAAAGATGCTCTTGTATTTGTAGGTGAAGACTCTATTATAACACCATTATCAAAAACACCAATTCTTGTTTATGAAGGTGAAAGTAATGACGGAAATGTTAAAACTACTAATATAATATGGAATCAGGATAAAGGTATTTTATTAAGAATTAATGATACTTTAATAAATGGCATGGAATATAATTCAACAATAAATTGGTACTTAGAAGAATAAAAAATCACTTTTGTGATTTTTTTACTTGAAATGTAATTATTTTTGAAGTTTTATTATCAACATTATTTAAGTATATAGTTAATATATTTTCTTCCGCATCATAATCATAGTCATCTTCTGTTGCAACAACATTATCGATAATCAAACTATTACTAACAAATTCGACCGTTTTATCCAAAGGATCTGTAATATAAGCATTTTCATAATTTCCTTCTGAAGTATTAGTAATTACAATTTTATAAGTTAAATATCCATCTGCCCAATTTATTTTATCGGCACTTTTGGTAATAGTAAGACCATTAATCAAATTAAGTACTGAAACTAGTGATGTAGCAGTTTGATTTGCGTCAACATTGTCTAAATCAAATGTTTCTATATCATTTAAGTTTTTATCCATAATGCCCTCCTTATAATCATTTTATGAAACCTCACTTATTTTGACCGTGATTTTTTAAATTTCAAATTTTCATTATAAACTAATTATTGGCATATTTTACTTTTACATATATTAAAATTAGAGGTGGTTTATATGGAAATAATAAATAATAAAACAGTTGTAGTTTCTAATAGTAGTGAATTAAAAGAGGCATTAGAATATGATAATGGATATACTTATATATATTTAGGTAGTGATATTACCTTAGAAAGTGGTATTAATATAAATGAAAATAAGCAAAATATTACTATAAATGGAACATATATGAATAATAAATACACCCTAACTGGTATGAATAGTATAGATGCTTCTGATACAATAGTCGCAAATATGAATAATGGTCAAATACAAGTTAAAAATATGAATATTATTTATACTAATCCTTATGGCGTTATTTATGTACCACTTGATAAAAATTATTTGAACTTACAAACAATATATGATAATATTACTTTCAATGGTACACAATTATCTTTTAATCCTTATGGAGTAACAAAAATTAATGACTGTTTAATTACCATAGAAACTAAAAATGAGGTAGAACCTCAAGAAATTTGTGAAGCAAATTACGTAATTATAGGAGGAACTACTACCATAACTAGTAGTAGTACAAATAGTTCCCTATTTTATTTTAGAAACGATACAACCAATCCAACAATAGTATTTTTGTGCCAAAGTAATATAAGTATATCTACTGATACTAAAGAATTTATGAGTGGTACTAATAAACTAAATTTTACTATTTTACACGATACAAGTGTTAATATTATTACGGGTAATGGATTTGGTTCTAATACAATATATGGAGTTAATAATGTTTTAATAGATGAAAGAGCTTTTCTTACCTTTATTGAAAAAAGTCATCAAAGAATTCCTATGTGGACTATCTATGGATCTTTCACAATGAAAAAGGGGTCAAAATTACATTTAATAAATTCCTATGACAATACACCAAGTGATAACTATAATATTCACTTTAAGGGAAGCAATTGTAAATTAATTTTGGAAGATCCTGATGAGGTTATAATTTATACCAAAAACGCTAATGTCATATATACTAATAATCCATTAGATTACGTAATAAAATGTAAAAGAATTAATATGTGGGTTAATTCTACAACATTAACTAGTGCTGGTGATATCAATAATTTGCCGGATTATTCCTGGTATAAAGAAGATGATTTAATTGATATAGAAGGTATTATAACATCGACTGCTACAACTATTACAAAATATAATCTAACAGCTAGTGATCTTAAAAATTTACCAGGTGTTGGTAACTTTGCATTTCAAAATAGAAAACAATTCTCAATTGGAAATAACATAATAAATGTACACCCTATTAGTTCAACTATCAATAAAATAAGTGGTCATACAAACAGTATGGCAGATGTTTTAATAAAATATAATAGTATAACAGAAATTGTTACTGCTGATAGTGGTGGATATTTTGAATATACAACACCAAGTACAATAGAAAATGACACATCAATTGAAATTACCTCTAATGTTTCTACTAGTTTTATATATGGAACTAGAAAAATAACATCTCCTTATAATGGTGAATTATCATTAATGGAAGGAACAAAAGTATTCAAATTTTTATTAGCAATCATTTCTGCTGATCCTATTATTTTACCAAGAGATAGAAGTATAACACTTAAAGTAGTTGATAGTAGAATAAATAGTTCAAATTTTAAAATTTATGCTTATATAGAAAATCCAGTAAAAAGTCAAAATGGATATATCCTAGAAGATGCCCTAGTATTTGAAAAACTAGATGATGAAATGATTATTTTAAATGATACACCACAATTAATATTTACTGGTACAGATAACGGTGGTAGTCCAAAACGTACAACTATTGAATGGTCTAGAACCAAAGGTCCTCTTTTAGATTTATCTAACAATTTTTTAGAGGCAAATGAGGAATATTTTGCTGAAGTAAAGTTTGTAATAGAAGAATAAATTTATAAATCAAAAATAAAATTAAATATATTTTCAATATAAATTTAATGATATAATTTTTATAAGGTGATAATTTTATGGAAAAAATTATAGATAAAAGTAAAATCTCATTTTATGAAAATGGATATGAAGTATTTAATTTAAATTTTATAGGTGATGAATTTGTATTAGTAATGAATACAAATAAAATTATTAAAATAGATGAAAGTGAAGAATTATATGAATTACTAAATCGTTTGTTTACACAAAATTACGATTTTGGAGAAAATTTTTTGAATGATAGAAAAAGTAACAATGAATTAGTATGGCATAGTGATTGTTATTATAATCCAAATGATGACTGGAGTTTAAATTCTATCAGTTGTTTACATATTACCTTTGACTCAAAAAAATATAATATGTGGTGTGAAAGACCAATTGATAAAATTTTAGGTAAAACAAAAAGTAATTATTGCATTTGTTTTTCAACTATGGGTAATGGTAGATATTCAAGAAATATTGAGACTGGTTCGTCTTTACAGGATGATTTTGTTTTATATGTATATCATCAGTTAAAAAATTCAAAGACTAAAAAATTATCTTTAAATAAATAATTCTTTCATATTAACATTTTTTAACTTGAATTCAATTTAGATGATTACTTAGCCAATTAAACATATAAATAATTTAATAATATTTGATATATTATAGTTATAAATATATTCATATTTAATAATATGTGATATAATTAACTTGCAGTAGCGATTGGAATTATTTTCCTACTTTAACGAGTCGTTAAGGAACTAAATTAATTATAGCGATTAAATATTAATACTTCAAAGGACTAATCTACACGTTGTGTAGTCGCTACGTTACACTTCGCTTTTTGTCCATTTCCATATTAATATATCGTTAGTGCTGCAATATGGGAGGTAGTAAAATGTGGAAATACATAGGAACTAAAGAATGCAACGATTTTTTACTATCTCTCAATTTAATTAATTGTAAAGACAAAGATAAATACATAAAAACTATTTATTCTATTAGCAATAATATAGAAAAAAATTATAAAGTATATAAAATAAAAAAACGAAATGGTAAATATAGAACCATATATGAACCAAATTTAGTGTTAAAACAAATTCAAAAGCAAATTTTAATTAATATACTTAATAATAAATCTATATCAAAATATGCAAAAGCATATCATAAAGGAATTTCATTAAAAGATAACGCAATTCCACATATCAATAAAAAAATAATTTTAAAATTAGATATTAAAAACTTTTTTGAAAATATATCATTTTTAGATGTTTATAACTCTTGCTTTTCTATCGAATATTTTCCAAAATCAGTTGGATTTATATTAACTTATTTGTGCACATATGATAACCATTTAACACAAGGATCACCAACAAGCGCATATATATCAAATTTAATAATGAAAGAATTTGATGAAGAAATAGGAAATTGGTGTAATATAAATGATATATCATATACAAGATATTCAGATGATATGACCTTCTCTGGTAATTTTAATCCTAGTGAATTAATAATAAAAATTAGAAAAATGTTATATAAATTAGGATTAGAATTAAATAACGATAAAATACATATCGTAAATAAATCACAAAGTCAAAGTGTTACTGGAATTATAGTTAATGAAAAATTACAAGTTAATACTAAATACCGTAATAAAATAAGACAGGAAATATATTATATAAAAAAGTTTGGATTAAAATCACACCTAAATAAATCTAATATTAATGTTAATGAATTAAAATATTTAAATAAACTATATGGAAGAATACTCTATGTTTTACAAATTAATAAATTTGATCAAGAATTCTTAAAATATAAAAAATTTATAGAAGAACTAAAAAGACAATATTAAACTATTTGAATTAATATCGTCTTTTTTATTTAGTAAATTTTTAAATAAGTAATAATTTATAAATATATTTTATTATTACATATTAATTCTATATTTTTATTCAAATATAGGAATTTTTTTGTAGTTTATTGTATAATAATGTAAATTATTAATTTTATATAACATGATGAGGTAATAAAATGACTTTAAATAAAAAACCAATTATTGGTATAGTTTCAAAACATTTATTAAAAGATGAAACAAGACCAAATATGTTTATAAGAGATGAAATTAAACAAGCAATTTTTGATAATGGTGGTATAGCAATTGGAATACTTTTACCAAAGAATGAAAAAATTAATGTCGAAGATAAATGGAAAAATAACCTTAATAATATTGAATATGACAATTTAATTTCACAAATAAAATTATGTGATGGAATATTACTACAAGGTGGCGGTGCTTGTGATAATTACGAAATGATAGTAGCAAAATATTGTTATGATAATAACATCCCTACCCTTGGTATTTGCTGTGGTCAAAATGTTATGGTTAGAGCCTTAGGTGGAACTACTAAATTTATAGAAAATCCTTTGAAACATAACTCAAATGACTTATATGTGCATTCTGTAAAAGTAATCAATAATACAATGTTTTCTAAAATTATAGGAAAAGATGTAATAGAAGTTAATTCTAGACATAAAAAAACAGTTGATAAACATCCTAAGTTAATTGTAAATTGTTATTGTGAAGATGGATTAAAATCTCCTGATAAAACGTTTTATATGGCCTTTAGATTTCATCCAGAAAGCTTATATAG
Source organism: uncultured Bacilli bacterium (assembly GCA_934130045.1). Taxonomy (GTDB): domain Bacteria; phylum Bacillota_I; class Bacilli_A; order RF39; family UBA660; genus CAJLIR01. The sequence goes on from CAKOXI010000020.1 coordinate 18,788, forward strand.
AATTGATGAAAACCATAATAAAATATTTGAAGAATTTATAAAAGTATGCACAAATGAAAACAGAAAAAAATGAACCACTATTTAAAATAGTACACTATATATAGATTAGTTTATCAAAAGAGTTAAACATCATAATAAAAATATAGAAAAGAAATTTGTTTTGATTTTGGAACATGCTAATATTGAAAATTTAAAATGTATAATGAAATTATAGAGGTTGTGGAAATTCTTTTTCATCTGTAATTAAAACCTTTTTTAATAAATAATCGACTGCATAAGGTGGATTATTTTCTAATTGACCATATAAAGAAAATCCCATTTTTTCATAAAATCCTCTAGCTTGAAAACTCCATGTATCTGTTCTAATTCCAATGCAATTATTTTGTTTTGCAAATTTTTCTATTTTTTCCATTAAATTAGTAGCTATATCATTATTTCTGTATTTTTCTTCTACAAATAACAAATCAATAAATAACCAATAACCATCATCTACAAAGCCACATGCTCC
>CAKOXI010000021.1 GCA_934130045.1 uncultured Bacilli bacterium
CACTTGTTGCTTTTGTTCCTTTATAATTTAACTTTTCTAAATCTGTTAAATTATATCCTTCTAAATTATTATCTAAAGTACATCCCTCATTACCACATGAAAAAGTTAAATCCTGATTAGGTAACTCTCCATTATTTTTTAACATAAATTCTGTTATATAATTTTCTGCAGACGAAACTATCCCATATGTTGAATCTTCAGCAGAAGATAATCTTGCCTTATTTAATATTTTTATTACTTGTGGAACTACTATTAGAGCAATTATTGCTAATATTACTATTACTGCTAATAATTCAATTAGTGTAAAGCCTCTTTTTGAGGGATTATTTCTTAAATTGCCCCCCTATTTTTACAAATAGTTAACATTTTTATTACCACCTTTTCTATTATAGATTTTAACATTAATTATTTTTTTTTGCAAGATTCCATTAATTTAACTGTGTCACTATATATAAATTATTCTTTTTCTATTTTTATTGTATTAATTTTAACTATGTGTTAGTATATATTAAAGGTGTTTATATGAATAATGAGGATTTTAAATTTTGTAAAAAAATTATTGATGATAAAAATTTTGAACAATTTATTTTGTTAAAGGAATATGAAGAACAATTAGATAACAATTTGAATAAAAATATTGCTATGCTGTCAATTGATATTGAGGCATCAAATATTTTAAATTGCATTAATCATGAAAATCAATTATTAAATCAAAATACAAAATATTTATTATATAATAATTTAATGTATAAAATAAGATTATTATTTAACATAACTAATCATGATATAAAATTAGAAAATGCATTTTTAATTCAAAAAGAAATAAATCATTTAGAAAAACTATGTTTAAAAAAATTAAATAAGTATTTAAAAATAATAACTACAAATAATTATTATAAACTATCTGATAGTTTTTTATATTTAACTTCTTTAATAACTTTAAAAACAAATATTGATAATTATTTTAAACAATGTCTTACAAATAATGATTGCAATTGTAATTATATTAATGCTAATTATTGTGATGAAATAGATATAAATACTACTATAGAAAATATTTATAAAATTAAGTCTTTAATTTTTAATGAATATGAAAATAATCAAGAAAAAAATTCCTGATTATTTTTTTATAACTAAGTTATTATCATTAACATCAAAGGTAACTGTTGAATCATAATTAATATTTCCACTAATTATTTCATTAGCAAGTAATGTTTCTATATTTCTAGATACAAATCTTTTAATAGGTCTTGCACCATATCTAGAATCATATGATGAATCAACAATATATTTTTTTGCCTCATTTGTTAAATTTATTCTTATTTTTTTATCACTTAAACGTTTTTCAATATCACTTATAATTTTATCTAAAATATCATATATTACATCTTGTTTTAAGGAATTAAATATAATAATCTCATCTATACGGTTAATAAATTCTGGCTTGAATGTATGTCTTAATTCATTCATTACTAATTCGCCTGAATTTTCTTTATTATCTAGAATATATTCACTTCCTAAATTTGATGTCATAATTATAATTGTATTTTTAAAATCAACTGTTCTACCTTGAGAATCAGTAATACGTCCATCATCTAAGATTTGAAGTAAAATATTAAATACATCTTTATGAGCTTTTTCTATTTCATCAAATAAAACTATACAATAAGGATTTCTTCTAACTGCTTCTGTTAATTGTCCACCCTCATCGTATCCTACATATCCTGGAGGCGCACCTACTAGTCTAGAAACTGAATGACTTTCCATATATTCACTCATGTCAATACGAACCATATGTCTTTCATCATCAAAAAGTTCATATGCTAATGTTTTAGCAACTTCAGTTTTACCTACACCTGTTGGACCCAAGAATATAAATGAACCGATTGGACGATTTGGATCTTTTATACCTGCACGGGCACGAATAATAGCCTCACTAACAAGTTTTAAAGCTTCATCCTGTCCTTTAACTCTTTTTTTCATATTTTCTTCTAGATGAATTAATTTTTCTTTTTCACTGCCAACTAATTTGCTAATTGGAATATTGGTCCATTTAGATATAATTGCCGCAATACTTTCATCGTCAACAGTATCACTTAATATATCAGAGCGATCACTTTTACGAAGGTCTTCTAATTCGTTTTCCAATTTAGGAATTACACCATGTCTTAACTTTGCAGCAGTTTCTAAATCATAATTATTTTCTGCTTGTTCAAGTTTAAATCTAGATGACTCTATTTCCTCTTTCTTTTTACTTATTTGATCATTTATTTTCTTTTCTTCTTCCCAATCTTTTCTTAAGACTTGCTCTTTTGCTTTCAAATCTTTTAGTTCATTATCGATTTCTTGTAAACGATTTTTAGAAATATCATCTCTCTCTTTTTTTAAAGCTTCTTTTTCAACTTCAAGTCTCATAATTTTTCTTGTTAAAGTATCAAGTGCCACTGGAACTGAATCCATTTGTACCTTTATTGTAGCACAAGCTTCATCTACTAAATCAATTGCTTTATCTGGTAAAAATCTACTTGTTATGTATCTATCAGATAATGTTGCTGCTGCTACTAGTGCACTATCCTTAATATTGACACCATGATAAACCTCAAAACGTTGTTTTAAACCACGTAATATAGTTATAGTATCCAATACTGTTGGTTCACTAACTTGTACCTTTTGAAAACGTCTTTCTAGGGCACCATCTTTTTCAATATATTTACGGTATTCATTTAATGTAGTTGCACCAATACAATGTATTTCACCACGTGCTAACATTGGTTTTAACATATTGCCTGCATCCATTGCTCCTTCTAGAGCACCAGCGCCTACAATCATATGAATTTCATCAATAAACATGATAATTTCGCCATCTGATTCCTTAACTTTCTTTAAAACAGCTTTTAATCTATCTTCAAATTCACCACGATATTTAGCTCCAGCTATTAAAGCACCCATATCTAGTTCCCAAATTGTTTTATTTTTTAAACTAGCTGGTACATCGCCCTTTATTATTCTTTGAGCAAGTCCTTCTACAATTGCTGTTTTACCAACACCTGGTTCTCCAATTAAAACTGGATTATTTTTTGTCTTTCTAGATAAAATTCGAGTAATACTACGTATTTCTTCATCACGACCAATTACGGGATCAACTTTACCATCTTTAACACTATCAGTAATGTTTCTACCATACTTAGTCAATACATCTTCTAAATTTTCTTGATAAGGATTTTGTCCATTCATAAGTATTCCTCCTTTTTTCTACTTAAAAAGTGAATGGTATCTCCATTCACTACTAATTATATCACATTTTTAGCACTTGTCAAGTATGAGTGCTAATTATTTTGTTCTACCTTTTTCTATTGATTCATTCTTTGAAGTTGCATAATTCTTCTTCATAATATCCAATTCAACAATTGAATCACAAATTTTATAATAATAAAATTTTCTTAATTCTTGTGGATCTTTTTCAACAATTGCTTTATTCATTGCTTTTCCATAGGCTTCTTTTTCCTTATCATTTATATATACTGGTGGAATATTGGCAATTTTAAACATTAAATTAGTAAATGCTCTAGTAGCTCTACCATTTCCATCACCAAATGGATGCATTTCTATTATTTTAGCATTTAAATCTAAACAATCATTAATATACCCGATAATTTTTGCAGAATTTCTTCTTTTTCCTAATTTTACGCCTTCTTTTATTAATTCTTTTGAAGACATATATAGTTTAGCAAACTCATTAGGTAATGATCTCCAATCACAAGTTTCAATGCCTGAATTAGGTAAATATCTTTCATCAGTTCTAAAATTACCTCCAAATTCAGGATATGGACATTTAGAAAATAAAATTTGATGTATTTTTAATAATTGATATATATCAATATTTTCATAATCATCTTTTGTTTCTATATAATCATAAACAAGTCCCAAGCCTTCACGTTCTTCTACCTCATGTACATTTTCAAGTGTACATTCATTTACAATATATTCTTCTTTAAAATTACTAAATATTTTTTTAAATCTTGGTACTGTAACGTTAGAATAATAAATTTTAATTAAATTTTGTGGTAAATAATCTGATGTTGAATACAATGTACCATTATCTTTCCTCTTAATATAACTTAAGAATAATAATGTAATAACATCACTCAAATCAATTTCTTTACTATCTATATAATTTAAAAAATCATCTTTCGATAATGCTATACGAAATTCTTCCTTAATTCCATTATTATCCATAAAATCCCTCCGTTTGTGTTTATTATACACACTTTCTGCAATATGTCAATAAATTTTAAATAGTATTATAATTTTTTATAAAAAATCATATTTATAATATGTGAAACTTTAACTAATTTCTTAGATTCATCTAATCTTAAATATTTTGGATTTAAATCAGAAAATGTTTTATTATTAATAGAAGTTCTAACTCTATCTAATCCATCAGCATCTTTTAATATATTTGCTAATAGAATAAATCTTTCATAATTCTGCAATTTATATTTATTAAAAATTCGCTTATTAAATTTATCTGGTATTGAATGATATTCAACAATTGCTTTTAACATATTTAATGATTCTTTATCTTTATATATTTTTGAATCAACAATTTTTGATATTACTTCTGCACTTCTTAAACCATGTTTTTCATCATATATATCATTAATTCTACCTATATCATGGTATATGCAAGCATCTATTAGTATTTTTAAATCAATATCATCTAAATTATTTTTATATGCAATATATAATGCAAATAACAAAACTTTTATATTATGATTTAAACCATGTACATAACTTTTAAAAATATATCTTGTTTTTATCTTTCTAATTTCACTTAAAATGAATTCTTTATATTGTTTTAAGTATGCTCCAAAATCATTAAGGGATATTTGATCTTCTATATTTAAATATCTTATATAATTATTATTTTTTAATTTTATTAAATAATCACTTTCATATTCACTTTCTATAATATTTGAATCTAATATTTCTATTATTAATTGTTCCATTTTTTCACCTATTTACTATATATTTAAATATTTATCTATTTTTATATTATATAAATTAGCATCTTTACCTAATCCTGGAAGTGTTAAAACGCTTGATAAGTAGACAATAATAAATGATGCTCCATTATTAATTTTTATATCTTTTATTGTAACTTCAAAATTACCAATAACACCAATTTTATTTGAATCATCTGATAAAGAATATGGTGTTTTAGCTATACATATAGGTAAATTATTGAAATTATTATTTTCTAAATATGTAATTTTTTCATCTATTTCTTTAGAGTAAATTACCATTTTTGCTCTATATATTTCTTTACAAATTAAATTTATTTTTTCTTTTATAGGTTGATTTAAATTATATAGTGGTCTAAATTTACTATCTTTATCCGTAATTTCTACAATTTTATTAGCTAACTTTATAGCACCACTACCACCATTCATATAAGAATCAACTAAAATGCAAGAAACATTTTTATTTGAACAAAATTCTTTTGTAAGATTTATATCATCAACTAAATCATTAGCAAATTTATTAATACAAACAACTACGTTGTCTAAATATTTTTTCATATTTTCAATATGAACATTTAAAAGTTCTAATCCTTTTTTTAAATCGTTATGACCATTATACATTAAACTTTTCATGGTTACATTTATAATGATAGCGGTTGGTTTTATATTTCCAACTTGACACTTAATATCTAAAAATTTTTCTGCCCCTAAATCAGAACCAAAACCTGCTTCAGTAATAACATAATCAGCTAAATTTAAAGCGATTTTGGTTGCAATTAAAGAGTTACACCCATGCGCAATATTGGCAAATGGTCCTCCATGAATTATAACTGGATTATGTTCTAAGGTTTGAACTAAATTAGGTTTAATCGCATCTTTTAATAAAATTACTAAACTATCAACACAATTAAGCTGATAAGCAAAAACAGGTTTATTTTTTTTATTATAGGCAATTATTATATTACCTAATCTTTTTTTCAAATCTTCTACACTACTAGCTAAACATAGTATTGCCATTATTTCACTGGCAGCTGTAATATTATATTTTTCTTTAATTTTAATATCGTTATAACCAATTTCAACATTTCTTAAGAATCTATCATTAATATCAATACAGCGATTAAAAACTATTTTTTCTATATCTATTTCTAGTTGATTACCATAATATATATGATTATCTATAGCTGCAGATAGTAAGTTATTTGAAGTTGTGATTGCATGCATGTCTCCAGTAAAATGTAAATTAATATCTAATGATGGTACTACTTGGGCAAAGCCACCACCTGTTGCTCCACCTTTCATACCAAACACAGGTCCTAATGATGGTTCTCTTAAAACAGCAACCGATTTTTTATGTAACTTATTTAAAGCATCATTTAATCCAACACTAATTGTAGTCTTACCTTCACCATATGGTGTTGGATTTATAGATGTTACTAAAATTAGTTTGCCTTTATTTGTTTTTTTTTCTAATAAACTTAAATCTAATTTTGCCTTATATTTACCATAACATTCATATTCATTTTCTTTTATATTAAGCATACTTGCAATTTCATTAATTGGCAACAGTTTACAATCATTAGATATTTCAATATCACTTTTCATTTTATCACCTGTAATATTATATTTTTTTATTCGTTATTATTATGAATTTTTTCTATAATATTTTCTATATTCTTTCCATACTCAATTGATTCATCATAAACAAATGTAAGCTCTGGTATATGTCTTATATCTATTCTATCAGCAAGCATTTTTCTTATAAATCCACTTGCATTATTTAAAGCTTTAATAGTATCTTTAATTTTATCTTGATTAAAAACGGTAACATATACTTTAGCAAAACTCAAATCACTTGAAACTTTACAATCAGTAACAGTTACAAATTTTATATCATTATCTTTAATTTCTGTAGCTAAAATATAGCTAATTTGTTTTATCATTTCACTTGAAATTCTTTCTATTTTTATACTCATAAATTTCATCCCCTCTAGACTGATTATAACATTAATAACATTTTATATCAATAAAAATGGTTTGAAACTATCAAACCATTAATATAAAAAAATGTATGTTTATAAGAAATAATTATTATATTTAGCTAATTTTATACACATCTTTTAAATATGAATTAATATCAGATTTATCAATATCAACATAGGTAATATCCTGAGCACTACATCCTATTGAATTTTTTGGGAAAACGACTCTTATTCCACTTTTTGTAAAATACCAATTACCAGCTATATTTAAAGATTTTTCTACTTTATTTTTCCAATCATTATATAAACAATAATTTTCATCTTTATTATTTTCAATTTCACTTATACTTTTGTTATATAAATAATCATATACACCAGTACCAATACTATTTAAATCAAGTAACTCACCTGTTTTAGCATCAAAATTATAACCCTCATTACTAGTCCAAGATACACCACCAAAACTTCCAGACATATTAGCAATAAATGTTAATCGGTTATCATTAATTTCACCAGTTTCAAATAAGTAATTTACTCCCAAATTGTCATAGTTTGTTGAATCTAACGCAACTGAATCAGCCATTGGTTTAATACTTTTATTCCAATTAAAATCAGAAATTTCATTTAATTTTGTTTGAATCAAATTAGCTGATGTAGGATTGCTATCATTTTTTATACTAACAATATTTCTTTTATTTTGGGAAATTTCAATATTATTGTTATTTTTTGATATATATATATCATCATCATAACTAATAACATATTTATTTTCGACATCTTGATTATTGCTAGTTTCGTTATTTTTATTATTAAAAGATATTGTATTTGTTGCAAACAAAATACATAATACTACAAGTATTACAATTATACCTATCACTGATATCAATAATTTATTATTTTCTTTTTTCATTTATATTTATATCCTCTTTTTATCATAGTTTTAGCATGCAATAATACCATCTTAATTATATATAAATTTAATTAAAATCAGTAGAATTATATTAAGTTAAATTTATATATAATTCTACTAATATTATTAAACATTTACTAAATAAAAATACGTTTTTACTTTAATTAATTTTTTATAAGTTAACATTATGATACACATGATTTACATCTTCAATATCGTCAAGTAATGTTAAAAGTCTATTAAACATTTCTAAATCTTCATCACTTAATGTAATTTTATCTTTTGGTAACATTACTATTTCATCCATATCAAACTGTACATTTGGTAACACTTTAGTTATTGCTTCTTTTATTTTAAAATTATCTTGAGGATCACCATATATAACAATTGAATCATCTTCCAATTCCATATCAACATTATCTATACCGTTTTCTATTAAGGCATCTAAAGTTTGTTCTTCTGTCAATCCTTTAAAGCTAATAATACATAAATTGTCATAATTATAGGTAATACTTCCCATTGCACCCATTTTACATTTTGTTTTATTTAATGCAGCTCTTAGGGAACTAACAGAACGGTTTACATTATCAGTTAAACAATCAACTATAATAGTTGATCCAGCTGGTCCAAAAACTTCATATCTAACAGAATCATATGACTCATCAGCCCCACTATTTACTTTATCAATAGCTCTTTTAATAATATCAGCCGGAACTTGATCTTTCTTAGCCCTTTCTATTAATCTTTTAAGAGAAGCATTACTTGCAGTCTCAACTCCCCCATTTTTAGCAACTTGATAAATTTCTCTTGCATACATTGAATAAAGTTTTCCTCTTGCAGCTCCTGTTTTTTGAATACTAGCTTTACGTACTTCATAAGCTCTTCCCATAAAATCACCTTTTCTATAAAAATTATTTTACTTTAATTATTAAAAAAAAGCAATATCATCTTAATTTATTTATAAATTTTAATTTGCTAACAAATAATTAGATAATATTATTTCATTTAATATAATATTTTAATAATATTTTTTTGCTGAATTTTTAAAAGATATATTAAAATATTATCACTTATATTGACACTTTTTTAAAGCATCATGAGCAGCATTTTGTTCTGCTTCTTTTTTGCTATGTGCCATACCTTTTCCATAAATTACATCATCAATTTTAACTTCTACTGTAAATGTTTTATTATGCGCAGGTCCTTCTTCATTAATAACGACATACTCTAAACTTCTTTTATCTGTTTGAACTAATTCTTGTAATACTGATTTATAATCATCAAAAAAATCAATTTCATTATTTTTAATAATTGGGATTATATATTTATAAATATAATTCTTTACAAATTCAATTCCCTTATCTAAAAATAAAGCACCAATAAATGATTCAAAAATATCTGCAACAATAGCTTTTCTTTCTTTTCCACCATTTTCGCTTTCTCCTTTTCCCAAAAGAAGAAACTCATTTAATCCTAAATGGAGAGAATACTCATATAATGCATTTTCACAAACATAATGAGCACGCAACTTTGTCATTTTTCCTTCTTCGTATAAAGTATTTAAGTATAAATACTCGCTCATGATTAACTCTAAAACAGCATCCCCTAAATATTCAAGTCGTTCATAGCTTTCAACATTATGTTCATTAGCATAAGAAGTGTGTGTAAATGCTGTTTTATAAATTTTTTTATTAATATCTACATCAAGTTCTTTTAAAATATTCATTTTTTCACCTTCAATTTGATTATATCAAAAAATAGATAATTTTAATATCATAATTTACAATTAAAAATATTTTTAGTATAATTGTTATGGTGTTAATATGAAATATATATTAATTGGTCTAATAAAATTTTATCAAATGATACCTGGACCTTGGCACGATAATTGTAAATATATACCAACGTGTTCAAATTATGGCATCGATGCTATTAGGGAATATGGTTCATTAAAGGGGAGCTTTCTTACTATTAAAAGGATTCTAAAATGTAATCCGTTTTGTAAAGTTACATATGACCCCGTTAAAAAGGAGAATTTAAATGAAAAAAATAATAACAATTAGTTTAATTTTTATTTTTGCTATCATGAATAGTGGATGTTTAAAAAGAGATAATTTAGAGGATATAACAATTTATACAACTAATTATCCGATAGAATATATTACAAATAGATTATATGGCGAACATAGTACAATTCATAATATATATCCTGATGGAGTAAATCCAAATGATTATGAATTAACGGATAAACAAATAAAAGATTATAGTAATTCAAGTTTACTAATTTTTAATGGTTTAGATAAAGAGAAAAAGTATGTTGCTCCTATGTTTGAATATAATAAAAAAATTAAAATTATTGATACAACCCTAAGTATGGATTATGACCATTATATTGAAGAATTATGGTTAAACCCTTCAAATTTTTTAATGATTACTCAAAATATAAAAAAAGGATTTGATGAATATATTAATAATCATTACTTAAAAAATGATATTCAAAATAATTATGAAGCATTAAAATTAGAGGTATCAAATTTAGACGCTAAAATTAAATTAATGGTTGAAAGTTCTACTAATAAAACTATTGTTGTAGCTGATGATTTATTTAAATTTTTAGAAGATAAATATGGTCTTACTGTTATATCACTAGAAGAAAATGAAAATTTAACTGATAAAACAAAGGCTGATGTTATAAACTTAATAAATAGTGGTCAAATAAGTTATATATTTACTAGTGAAAATAAAGAAATTAATGAAACTGTCAAAAATATAAAAGAACAAACTAATGTAGAATATGCTGAATTAAAAACAATTACTAATCTAACTGAAAAAGAAAGAAGCGATAAGGAAGATTATTTTACATTAATGAATTATAATATTGAACTATTAAAACAAGAATTATATGATTAAAATCTATTGAAAAATAGATTTTTATTTTGTTTTTATTGACAACTTAAAATATATAATGTAAAATTATACATGTGATGGGGATGCGTTTTGGAGTAGTACTCAAGAGGCTGAAGAGGCGCCCCTGCTAAGGGTGTAGGTCGGGCAACTGGCGCGCGAGTTCAAATCTCGCCTACTCCGCCATTATAAGAAAATAACTGTTGAAAAACAGTTTTTTTGTTTATTTAGTATTGGTTTCAATTAATTTTTGAGTTTCAATATATTTATAAAAATCATTACAAGTAATATGATATTTGGGTTTTTCATATTCATATAAAAAAACTTTTGAATTTTTTATTACTTCTTTATGACTATTTTTAAATTTATAAATTACATCATCAAATAAATTTTTAATAGAATTATATTTATGAATTCCTTTATATTCACCCCAAGAATGTTCAAACCAATAATAATTTTTTTCATCATTATATACTAAAAATGTATGAGAAGGTAACATATCGTTATCAATAATATAAATAAAATAGGTTTTAAAATTAATATTATTATCTGAAAATAACTTTCGTTCAAGTTCAACTTGATCCCAACACACACCACATTTTGAAATTAATAATTCTTCTGGTGTTTGCAAATAATAAAATTTATCAAATTCATTATCCCATTTTTCTAAATTATTAATTATGTTTTGTCCACTTGAATCCTTAAATCCATACTCCATTTGGTTCATTATTAAATTTATTTCATTGATTTTTTCTTGCATTTTTCACCTCAATTTTAGAAATTTATTTTTTTGCAAATACTATAAAGGTTAATCTATTTCTGGTAGTATAATAAACTTTCATTAAAAATATAATATATAAATATTTCCTTTTTACCAAATATGGTTCTTAAAAAGAACTAATTAATTAGTCCCATTATGTTTTAAGATTATTTTTCAATAATCCATTCTTGTAGACAAGGTATAGTTGTACCACAAAATTCACATTTTCCTTTAGTTATATCTATAGATGCACCACAATTTAAACAATTAATTATATTAACTCCATTTTTTATTTCTAATATTTCACTATTGTTTTTTTTCATATTATATGTATCTACAACATATGATTTAGTTATTTTACAATTTTTATATCTTATTATTCTTACATAGGCTTTTACTTTAACATATAAATCTTTATTTAACTTATAATCTTCAAAAGAATCAAAATCAATAATATCAAAGTCAATAATTTCAGGGTCATTATAATACATATTAGCCACTTCATAATTTATATTATTAAAGAATTTCTTTTTATCTATTTTTGTTCTATTCCAAAAATTAATTTGCTTTTGATTTTGTCCATCTTTATATTTTTTTATTGGACCTAAAATAATATAACCATCAATTACATAAAAGAAATAATAAAGAATAAGGGATAAAATAATTCCGTAGATAAATATTTTTGATATATCATATGAATTAAAAGTTCTAGAAGTACATTTAATAAATATATAGGATATAATTAAACTTAAAATAACATCAATAATAGCAGTTATAACTCTATATTTAGATGATCTTATTACTCTATCATAATGATATTTACTCCCTAAATCTTTTTCAGTATAATCTAAATTATAATAAGTTTTACAATATGGGCATCCATCAATAAAATCGTGCAATTTAGCATGCATTCCACAATTTGGACAAGTATATTCAGTATTTTCTTGATTCTTTGATATAAATGTATACTCTATTCTTGAATCAAAAATCTTTTCTGAATGTATAAGTTTATTATCTAAATAATATTCTTTTTCACACCTAATACCATTTTTTATGTCATCATTATAACTATCATTAGAATTTCTTTCTAATATTTTATTTCCAACTATATATTTGGTTTTAATATTTATATGTAGATCTTGTAATTTTTTACTTTTAGTATTATCAGAAATTAATGCCATAAAAAATCATCCTATCTATTATTATTGTTATTATTGTTGTTGTTATTATTAGATGATGATCCTCCACTATATCCTCCGCCACTAGAAGCAGTATAATGCGGAATTATAGTAAATGCTTGATTAGAAAGTTTTACACCATCAATACTACTATCTATACATTTAGCATTTATTATCTCTGGTTGGAATTCTGTTTTATAGTTAACTTTAAGTGTAAGAGTATTTTCATTTCCTATAATTATTGCCTTAGGATATGTTTTTAAATGGTTATATATTTTATCAAATTCAGGCTGTGATAATTCATAATATCTTGTTAAGTCAATGCATCTTTTATATCTTATTAATTCATCGTAAGTTTCAGGCTCTCTATTCATTTTTTAACTCCTTATCTATATAATAAAATTCTATATTTTGAAATGGTAAGTTTATAGCTTGTATATGATAATAAGCATTATTTTTTTGTTTTAAATAATGATAATCTCTTAAAGCTGAAGTAGTAAAAAATATATTATTAGGGTTTTCCATAGAATATTCTCTTTTATACTCAATGATCATATTTGTTATATCATAAACATAATAATCATTATTATTAATATTATTATCTAATACACCTTTATAAATTTGGTGTGTTGCAATATGTCTTTGTTTTGTTCTTTGTTCGTCGCCATATGTTACTAAATTACCACTTAAAAGCATTATATAAAGTGAATTATTTTCAGGGAAATAGCACATTTCTTTGATTAAATTTTTTTTCATCATAATTTCTACTTTACTTTTTAAAGTTATATATATAATATCTCTATGTTTTTTTAATATTTGAGACTGCAATTTATATTTTATTCCATCAATTCTAAGAATAAATGAATTATCATCATATATATATTTAAGATTATTATCTTGTTTTATTATTTCTTCTAAAGAGATATAATCATTTTGCTTTTTAGTTGGTAAAAACTTATCTTTATCCTCTAATCGCATTTTTTTCACATATTCATAGACAAAATCTTCATTATATTCATCTTTTAATAAATTTCTGTCTTTATACATAGTTTGTTGTAATTTACATGTATAACTTTTATTTTCCTTATAAACATTTTTTACAAATGGACAGCCAGTTTTACATAAATATAAATATCCACATTTTGCACAGTCATCATTAAATTCTTTTTTATTATGGTTAATAAATATTTTATTTTTTGCAGTGTTTAATATTTCATCAACTGTGTTATTATAAATATTACCATAATAATAGTCTGGATTTTTTTGTCCCCTAACACAAGAATATATATCTCCATTTTTTTCAAGCAAAAAAAATTTTTCACCACAGTTATCACAATTTGTACAATATTCTGGACCAAATTCATCAAACCAAGGTCCATTAACACCATAATCAAGATCAGTACCATCAAATTCTTTATGCATTCTTTTATAAAAATCAACTTGCTCAGATTCTGTCAGATGGTGCAATAATCCATTTGAATTATAATCAAATCCAATCATAAAATTAAAGTCATTCATATCAAGACAAGTATTTTTGTGTAAAAATTTTATGTCTTCTATAATTTCATCGATATGAAGATAATGCTCTTTAAAAATTGTTGCCGATACTTTCTTTTTATTTGGGATATCTTTAAGTAATTCAACATTTTTCAATATTTTTTGCAATGTTTTTTGATTTCCTTTAGTAACTCTATATTCATCATGTAATGAAAGAGGTAAATCTAGACTTCCTGAAATGGATACATTAAATTCCTTTATAGTTTCTAAATGTTTTTCTAAATTATACATATTAGTTTTAATATGAGGAAACCCTATTTTAAAACCATTATCTGTAATTATTTTTTTATTATCAGTATAATAGTCATTAATATATTTTATTAAATCGTAGAAATCTTTTTTTGATAATGTTGTTACTTCTCCACCATGTAATGAAATATTAAATGGTATTACATTCTTATCTTTAAATTTTTTTATTGCGTATTTTAATGTTTCTAATGGTTCATAATTAGTTTTTTCTTCAATTGTATTATCCTCTAAATAACAATATTTACATCCCATATTACAACACATAGTTGGAACATATAATAAATGTATAAATTTATAATTATTCATAAAATCACCTTGTACTAATTCTTACTTCAACATAATTATCAAATCCACCAATAATTTCAAAATTATATTTATCTATAGAATATTTATAATTTTGAGGAGTGGATGTTTGAAAATTAAAGTAATATAATTCTTTATTTAGTTCAATTTCTATTGTTCCGCTTAATCCTATGAAATATGACTTATCATGATAAAGATCATCAAACGATGTAAGTTTCATACTTAATTTATTATTTATATACCTTTTTTCCTTTAAATATAACGTATAACTATCTTCTAACGTATAACTATCTTCTAAATCATCAGTTTTTAACTGCCATCTATATCTTTGGATTACTGTTGGACTTTCTTTAAATGCTCTTTCATTAACACTAGTATTTGCTGGAATAAAAATATTATATAAATTTGGACACATTCTAAAAGCAGATGATCCAATTTCACTTAATTTACTATTTTCACTAATTAAAACTTCTGATAATGCAGTATCACCATAAAAAGCATGACCACCAATTCTTGTTATATTATCAGGAATAACAATACTTTTTAAGGATGTGCAATATTCAAAACTATTTCCCCTTATCTCCGTAAGATTATTTGATAATTTAATATACTCTAACGATGTGGCCCCATAAAAAGATTCTCCACCTAAATATAGCAAAGTATCTGGTAGTTCAATGCTAGTTATTGATGTTGCATTATAAAATGCACCGCCACCAAGATATTCAAGCTTTTTTGGAATATTAATATGAGTTAATTTTTTACAATTCTTAAATGCTTGACCTCTTATTTCTGTAATTGTATCAGGTAATTTTACACTTTCTAAGTAGGGCATATTTGAAAATGTATTTCCTCTTAGACTAACAACTTTTTCATTTTTATATGTTTCAGGGATAGTAGCTGTTTTAAAATTTGATATTCCAAATATATAATATCTTACTGCATATCCTCCATCTACTTTTTCATACAAAATTCTTGGAGACCAAAAAATAATAAGTGGTAATATAACTGAAGTTAACATAGAGGAAATAAATAAAATTTTTGAATCATCAGTTACAAATGAATTTTTAGCACTCATCACTATATTTGAAATTTTTTCTGTAGGTCTTTCTTTCAATTGTTTTTTTAAATATTTAATAATATTATATTTTCTTGTAATATAAAAGAATATTAATATAATTATTATTCCAATAATATATGTATATAGTGGAAAATGAAAAAATATTAATGTAATATATACAAAAATAAGTATAGAAAAAATTACATTTAAAATTTTTTTTCTTTTTAAAACATCACTTGGAATTAATTTTGTTGATTCATCAATTCCGGCTTTTATTAACTCTTTTTTTATAAAAGTTTCTAACATTTTATCTTCTGTTAAACTATAAATACTATCAAAATTTGATGGCATTATTCTTTCTTTTGGTGGAGTTTCAATCACACTATCTTTATTTTCAGAAACAACTACATTATTTCCATCAAATGGTGCTCCGCATTTTGAACAAAATTTATCAGTTATTTTAAGTATGGAATTACATTTTGCACATCTAATTTCTATACCTTTTATTTCTGATGTAGTATTTTTAATTACCTGATTTGATCTTGTATCAATTGGTGTATTAGTAATTTTTGAGCAAATTGGAACCACTATAAATGCTCCAATAAAAATACTTATAAAATCAGCAATTCCTACCCAAGGAGTTACAAATATATCCAAAAGTACTAATAATACTATTCTTGCTATAAACATAATCCAAAATATTTTTGAACTATCATCAGGTTTTATCATCTTTGATAATGGAGTTAATACAAATGCTGACATATGGATTGTTCCAAAAATTTCAAAAAAAATAGGCATAAAATAATCTTCATTACTACCATTACTTGCGAATACCAAACTTGGAATAAATAATAAACTAATTAATAACATAATTCTTGTTATTTTTTTCATACATACCACCTTTATTAATCTATAATAATTATAGCATATTTTTTATTAAAAAATACTAACTAAGTTAGTAATATTTTTTATTATTGATTTTAACAATTAGGCTATTAAAAATTATTCACTATTACTTTCTTACTCGTTGCAAATTTTCATTAATTATTTTTGAAATTATATTATTTAATTCATTAGTTTCATAAAAGTTATGTGGAATAATTGAACAAAGTTTATTTTCTAAAGGAGAATCTATTAATAAATTACTTAACATAAAATGATAAAATTCTGTATCATCTGCATAATAGATTTTATCGATTTGATATTCTTTTTGTAGTTTCTCAAAATAAAATAATATTTGTGATATTTTTCCTTTTTCTCCATTATAAAATAATTGATTATTAATCATATATCCATTTTCGAAAAATTGCATACCAATTTCTATATTTTCAAACTTGTTACTTGATTTTAGAATTAAACTTTGTTTTTTTACAAAATTCCCACTTTCAGTACTAACAAACGAAAATAATATTTTTTCACTATTATTTATAATTCTTAATTTTTCTAAATTATTTAATAATCTTTTAATTTTATCTTGGGAAACAGATTCGTTATTTTTCATATATGTGCCATATATATCGCATAAAAATATAGTTACATTTTTCATTTTTGTAAATGTCAATTACTTTTTGGACAAAAATGTTAATTTCAAAGTTGGACACTTTTATAATGGATAGAGGGAGAA